>CAJOHI010000021.1 GCA_905234365.1 uncultured Selenomonadaceae bacterium
ATTTGGATCACTGTGGTCGGCTGATTATTCTATTCGTTTAATACAAGCCGGTTATGATTTGTTAATATGTAATCAAGCATTTGTTCATGTTGTGCCATCATCTCTTTATTCTGAAAAAAGTATACCGTCTTTTGCTTCTGAATTTCAAAAAAAGTGGGGTTTCGATATTTTATGCAATCAAAAAATTTATTTGGATATGGTGCAATCCATTGACTTTAAACGCAATAATGTTAAAATTCTTAATGTTGGTTGTGCTTGTGGTCATCATCTCATGCTTATAAATAAAATTAACTCTACGGCTAAACTTTACGGATTGGAAAAAAATCCTCATTCTGCAAGAATCGCTAAAATTTTTGCTAATGTCACTGTTGCCGATCCTGAATTTTATGACAACCTTGAATGGAATAATTATTTTGATTTTATCATTTTAACAGATGTTCTTGATTATTCTTTTGATGTAATATCTCTCTTAGGTAAAATGTATCGTTGGTTAAATTATGATGGAAAACTGATTTTGAATGTTAAGAATATGTTGAATATAAATATGCTTGCTGAAATGCTTGGAATCGGTCGAGTTAAAGCAATGAATGAAGACCTAGATAAAAAATTTATTCGCCATTTCACTCGTAATGAAATTGTGCTTTATCTTCGCAAAAATAATTTTTTGATTGATACTCAAAGTGGCATAAATGTAAATATTTCCGATAGAGCTAATGAGTTACTTGGCAAAATATTTTCAACTAAAGGTCATGAAGTTTATCCTGCTGAGTTTGCAGCTCTTCAATTTATAATTTGTTCATCGAAAAATCATAAACTTGATACCCTTCCTCCTCTCAAAGAAGACTCTCTTGATTTTGATCTTTCGGAAATTAAACTTATAATTTGGGATTTGGATGAATGTTTCTGGCATGGAACTTTGAGTTCAGAAAATCCTATTGAACCTGTCGTAAAAAATATTGAAATTGTTAAGCGTTTGACTGATTGCGGAGTTATAAATTCAATTTGTTCAAAAAATGATTTTGATGATGTAAAAACTGAGTTGATTAATCAAAATGTATGGGAGTATTTTGTTTTTCCATCGATTGATTGGTCATCAAAGGGAAATAGAATCAAAGAAATTATCTCAAACATGCAGTTGAGGACCCCTAATGTTTTATTTATTGATGATAATATGAGTAATTTGGAAGAAGCAAAATATTATTTACCTGAATTAAAGATACTGAATGTAAATGAAATTGATAAACTTTACTCAGCAGTTGAACAATTACCAATGAAAGATACAAAACATGAGCGACTCAACAGATATAAAATTCTTGAAAATAAAAGTGAGATAAGAAAACAATTAAGTTCCAATGAAGAATTTTTATATCAATCAGAAATAAAAATTTCTTTCAATCGCGATTGTTTATCTGTTATTGATCGCATTGTTGAACTCATATTTAGGACCAATCAGTTAAATTACACAAAGAACAGAATGCAAAAAGAGCAGCTTGTTGATTTAATTAATGACTCAAATTGTGAATGTGCAGCAATCAATGTAAAGGATAAATACGGTGATTATGGTTGTGTCGGTTTTTACTGTTTAAATAAATCTCAAAATAAATTGATACACTTTCTGTTTTCATGTCGAGTACTTGGCATGGGAGTTGAGCAATTTGTATTTTCAAAATTGAATTTCCCTTCATTTAAAATCGTTGGTGAAATTGCTACTCCGCTCAAAAATAATGTCAATGTAGAATGGATTGAAGAAATTGATTATAAATTTGATGATAAAAATCAAAACAAAAAAATAGATTCTGAAGAAAAATGTATTTTTGTCAAAGGTCCTTGTGATATGGAAACTTTAATTAGATTCATAAATATTGAAGGCGTAACTATTCATCCAGAACTCTTTTGGAATAATAATGAAGGTAGAATTGTTGCTTGTTTGGATACTACATCAATTTTAAATTCTCGAACGATGTCAAAAAAACAATTTAAAGAATTAAAAGAAACTGCGCCGTGGCTTGATGAAGCAAATTTTAGGACGGATATATTTAATCCTAAATATCAAATAATTTTCTTCAGTCTTTTATCTGACAGTGGTGTCGCTCTTTATCGCAATAATAAAAATGGAATTAAAATTTGCGGCAGCCGTGAAGATATGACGGACGAATCAAATTGGGAAAAAATCAGGTCAAGAGAGGAGTTAGGTTTGGGTTATGAATATACTTATGATATTTTAGATAATTTTAGAAAATCATATACGTATTTAAATTATATTGAGGCTCAAGAAATAATTGACAATCTGAAAAAAATGCTTTCATTGCTTTCATCTGATACTTTGTTAGTATTATTTTTAGGCAGTGAAATTGATTGTACCATAACACCGAGAGAAGAATGGTCAGGTCTTTATAAACGTCATAAAGAAATTAATCCGCTTGTCGAAAATGAATTTAAAAATGTTTCAAATATAAAGATAATAAATTATACAAATTATATAAAAAGTCAAGATGATTTTGCTGATGGAATTATTAACCATTTTCAAGCAAGAGTGTATTATGAAATTGCCAAAGATATAGTAAACATTATTAAAGAATATTATAGAATCAATTAATAACATATAGGAAGTGTAAATATGCGAGTATTATTAGCTGAAGATGATAAGAGATTGGGTAATTTAATCCAGTATATGTTAGAGCAAAACAAATTTTCTGTTGAGTGGATCACAAACGGTTCCGACATTTATGAATATGCGATGTATTCGGAATATGATATTTTAATTTTGGATTGGATGATGCCAGGCGAAAATGGAATTGATGCTTGCAGACGGTTACGTGATAATGGTTATGAAAAGGCAATTTTAATGTTGACGGCAAAGGATTCGATTGAAGACCGCGTAACAGGTCTTGACGCCGGTGCTGATGATTATCTGGTTAAGCCATTTGAATTTGCTGAACTTTTAGCGAGACTTCGTGCACTTGGTCGACGCAGTACCCAAAAGATTCAACAGGACGTTGTTGATATTGGAGATTTCAATTTAAATCGTACTACAAAAGTCCTCAAGAAAAATAATCAAATTATTCAACTTTCGCCACGTGAGTTTCAGATTTTTGACTTGTTAGCTCAAAATCTTGGAGTTGTGGTGCCACGTGATATTATTCTTGACCGCATTTGGGGACTTGAACGCGATATTACTTCCAATAATATTGATTCATACATGAAGATTTTACGTAAAAAGTTGCAGGAAGTTGACGGAAAAATCTCTATAAAGACAATTCGTGGCATTGGTTATCGTTTAGAAGCTTAATTACAATTTCTAGTTTGGAGTGTTAAATTTTGTGTAAATCTTGTCAAAATGTTACATAAAATCTCATTTACACAAATTATTTACACTCCTTAAATTTATATTTGATGATATGAGACACTGTTTAATATTGGTGCTAATCGGTGGTGAGATTTTTGGATATAAATAAAATTTTGCAAATAGATCTTCAATTTTTTATTCAACTTCGAGATTGCTTTTATGGTGGTTATTCTTTGCCTCAGTATTGTATAGATAACAAGATTTTTAATCCCTTAATTGTTGCGATAAACCCTGAATTTTTATGGGAAACATATGTTCAATTCAGATACGATAAACGAATTAATGCAGATTTTTGCCTTATTCATGATAGAAATGCGAAGATAGTTTTAAGTCCAGCATGTGTTTTAGAAAATGTGCCATTAAAAAATTTTGATTATAATGAGTTTAATAGCCATGAAAAAATTATAATGCTTACTGTTCTAAGAATAAATAATTCAATTAATGAAAAAGTAATTTATCTTGATTCTTTGTTTGAGCTATTTAAAAATCATGTTTATGCGGAAATACCAATTTATAATTATATTAACAGCCACAAAAATGTAAAAATTGTTTTAACAACTCATCCATATTTAAAATGCAATCAACTCACAACAGATTACGAAAAATTTGTACTTAATAATGATATACATTCATTGAGGAACAAACTCAAATCTGATAAAAAAATATCAACTCGTTATGATAGATTCGGTTACACTCATCAAGAAATTTACGATTTATTGGAAATGACCGGTGCAAAAAATAATTCAGATGGCTCTACAAGTTTGTTGGACAGTGATAATTTTCTTGTTGGTGTAAAAAATGGAAAGCGTATTACCGCATATCAGCCAAATAAATACGAAAATACTATTTATTTTATGGGAACTTGTACATTTTTCGGAATAGGTGCGGCATTTGACAGAACGATTGAAAGTTACTTGCAAAAGAAGTTGAATGAAAATGGTTATAATTATAGAGTAGAAAACGAGTCCCAATTTTTTGCCGGAAGGTATCAGGATATATTTTACAATCTGAACGCATTGCCAGTAAAAGATGGTGATATTATTTTTATGTTTATTCAGGATTTACAGGTCAGAAATGTTCCTTTTTTGGATTTAAGAAATATTTTTGACAGACCTCATAATCTTGGAGAAATATTTGTTGATGCTGCTCATCTCAACGAAATTGGGTATAAACTTATGGCAGAAGTATTTTATCAAGTATTAGTGAAATATTCTTTTTTTAAAAATTATAACTTTGATATTCCGAAAATTGAAATCCTTTCGCATTCTTACGGTATACCAACGCCATTATCAATTTCAGAATCGCATATAGAAAAATTTAAATTTGATGCTAAACTGACACAAAATCTCAAAGATTATAAAAAAATGCTACAAAAAAATCGCGTCAATATTGGTTGCATTGTGATGAATTGCAATCCGTTTACATTAGGTCACAGATATCTGATTGAATATGCTGTATCAAAAGTCGCGTTTTTGTATATATTTGTCGTCGAAGAAGATAAAAGTGAATTTTCATTTGCCGATAGATTTGAACTTGTCAAACAAGGTGTGCAAGATATTTCAAGAGTAAAAGTATTACCGAGCGGCAAATTTATAATATCTCAATTAACTTTTTCAGGATATTTTAATAAGGCAAATTTACAAAATACAAATGTCGATTCAAAATCAGATATAGAAATTTTCGCTACGGAGATAGCACCGGAACTTGGAATAAATGTCAGATTTGCCGGTGAAGAACCAAATGACACCGTAACCAAACAATATAATGAAAATATGAAAAAAATATTGCCTAATTATGGAATTGATTTTGTAGAAATTCCACGAAAAACTATTAATAACGAGGTGATAAGTGCAAAGAGAGTTAGAATTTTATTAAAACAAAAAAATTTTGCAGAAATAAGCAAATTGGTTCCTACAACCACATTAAAATATTTAGAAGAAATTACCCCCCCCCCCCCCCCCCCCCCCCATTTTTAATCGGAAGGAAGGAAAACGCACATATTTTTTTGCTGCGTGAAATGTTATGAAAATATTACTTACAAATGATGATGGAATTAGAGCACTTGGAATTTGGTCACTTGCCGCAGTTTTGGCAGAAAAGCACGAAGTTATAATTGTCGCACCATTTAAACAGCAAAGCGGTATGGCACACGCTCTCAGCGTTTTGAGACAGCTTGAATTTTTAAAAATCACTGATGAACAAATACGCGAACTTTTAAAAAATCATTGTCCTAACGCCAAAATTGAAAAACCTATTGAGACTTGGGCGATTGATGGCACACCAACGGATTGTGTCAAAATTTATCTTGAAGCGATGATTTCCGGCAATTATCCGGATTTAATAATAAGTGGAATTAATCACGGTTTGAATCTTGCCACTGATGTTTTGTATTCCGGTACAGTCGGCGCTGCAATGGAAGGCTTTTTGCACGAAATACCTTCAGCCGCAATTTCAATGAGCGATGTTGAGCCGCAAATTTCCTTTGAAGAAGCGGCAAGATCGGCGATTGAATATCTTGAAACCGCTTTAAAAGAAAATAAGAATTTCTTTTACAATATTAACTTTCCTAAAAAATTAAATTCCGAAAAGGCAGAATTTAAATTTGCTCGACTCGGTAAGCGTGATTATATTAACGCTTTTCAACATCATACAGATGAACGCGGAAGGACATTTTACAGAGTCGGCGGACAGGTTTACGATATTGACCGGAGTGAAGGTACGGATATCTTTTTGACAGAGGCAGGCTACGTTTCTGTTACACCTTTGCAAACAGATTTGACAGATTATAAATTGCTGAAGGATTAAATAAATTTTCACCTGGAGGTATTTTATCATGCTGACCGATAAGGAAATAATGAGATTGGCAAATGGCAGCGATATTAGAGGTATTGCGGTTGAAGGCATTGCCGGCGAAAATGTAAATTTGACTGTTGAGGCGGTAAACAGAATTACAACCGGATTTATAACATTTTTAGCCGCTCAAACGGAAAAGGAACAATCTGAACTTAAAATTGCCGTTGGTCACGATTCTCGAATTTCTGCCGACTTTTTAAAAAAAGCAGTTATTGAGGCCTGTACTGCAGCCGGAGTTAAAGTTTTTGACTGTGGTTTAGCTTCGACGCCGGCAATGTTTATGTCGATCGTATTTCCAGAAACGAACGTTGATGGCTCTATCATGATAACAGCAAGTCATTTGCCTTTCAATCGCAATGGTTTAAAATTTTTTACGAAACTTGGCGGCGTTGAACATGAGCACATTAATATAGTACTTAAAAATGCTTGTGTTGCCGAAGAAGTTTACAACGCTAACGGCGCATTGGTTGAAAAATTCGATTTAATTGACTTGTATTCAAAACATCTATGTAAAAAAATTCGTCAGAAACTCAATAGCGGTGATAAACCTTTGAATGGTATGCATATTGTCGTTGACGCTGGTAATGGCGCCGGCGGTTTTTTTGCGTCTAAAGTTTTGGAACCACTCGGAGCGAATATAACAGGAAGTCAATTCTTAGAACCGGATGGACATTTTCCAAATCATATTCCGAATCCTGAAAATAAAGCGGCAATGGCAGCGATTCAAAAGGCAGTTTTGGATAATAACGCTGACTTAGGTTTAATTTTTGATACTGATGTTGACAGAATGAGCGCTGTGCTCAACGATGGTGAAGAAATTTGCAGAAATGCGTTAATTGCTATGATAGCGGCGATTCTTGCACCGGATTATCCTCACGGCACGATCGTTACAGATTCAGTTACTTCCGATGAACTGACAACTTTTTTGGAACAAGATTTAAATTTGCACCATGTTCGTTATATGCGCGGTTATCGCAATGTTATTAACAAGTGTATTGAATTAAATCTTGCCGGTATAACTTCGCCGCTTGCGATTGAGACGAGTGGTCACGGCGCTTTAAGAGAAAACTATTATCTTGATGATGGCGCTTATTTGGCGGTTAAACTTATTATTGCTGCGGCTAATGCTCAAAAAGAAGGAAAAAATTTATCAAGTTTGATTGAAAAACTCAAATATCCTGCTGAGAGTGCGGAATATCGCTTCAATATCGTTGATGTTGAAAATTTCCGTGCTTATGGTAATGAAGTGCTTGAAAAATTTCAATCTCATGCTATTGATAAAGGCATTGAAATTGCCGAGCCTAATTTTGAAGGCGTTCGTTTGATTTTTAAAGGTGATGGAAAAGATGGCTGGGCACTTTTGAGAAAGTCTCTGCATGATCCGAACATGCCGCTTAATATTGAAAGTAAATATAAAGGCGGTGCAAAAAAAATTGCCGATGAAGTCAAGAAACTTCTAAACGGCTTTGATAAACTGGATATTTCTTCTTTGAGCGAAAATTAATAATTTCTTGAGTCTGATAAATTTTTATCTATATCATCTTTTTGTTCAATTTTTTTAAAGTGTCAAGAGCGGCAGTCATGGATTTGATGTCGTCTCTTGTCGTTTTTGTTGCTGCCAAGTTTAAAGCTGAAGATTCAATGTATTTTCGCATTTTATGTTATTATCATTTGGTTATCGTATTTCAAGTATTTAACGATTTTTAGAACTCTGGAGTGATTTAATTGGAACGTTTTGATTTTTTAAAAACAGATTACGAAGATATTTATAAACTTTGCAGCGAAGCTGAAATTAATCACAATATGAACAAGGCAAGGCAAGTTATTGAAATTCTTGTCCGCAAATTCGGCGCAACTAAACGTCATTTATTTGAGCGTATTGGTGAACTTTCTGACCGAAATATTATTCCGCAGAATGTAGTTGACGCTTTTCATCAAGTTAGAATTGTAGGCAACAAGGATTCGCATGGCAATGAATTAACGGAAGCTGAAATTAACAACGGATTAAATCAACTTTTTGAGATTGTCGTTTGGCTTGCCGTTGGACATGATAAAAAAATTTACCGTGCAACTGATTTTAATACCGAAGATTTACCAATCGTTGAAAAATATCTTGACGATGATGTAAAGTCAAAACGTGATAAACTCAAAAAAATTGGACTTTTTATAAATTCTCTGGACATTTCACAAGATACCTTGAATTTTGATAATGATATTGTTGATGAATTGGCGCAAGATGTTTTTGAGACCAAAGAAGAATACGTCAAGAGAATTAACAATTTGCCGCTCAAGCATATTGGATACGCGATCCTTGACAGCCGCGCTCATGATAAATATACTGGTCTGACTTTTGCGATGTTTCACATTGAAAACAACGATAAAATTATTTTTTCTGACATTGCTGCGTTTACGGCGGATATGAAAGATTCTAGCGCAGATTTCATTGACGGAAAAATTGTCGTAGGTCTCAAGGTCTTCAATGGTAAAATTTATTGCGATTATGAAAGAATTTATTTACAAAGTCAAAGCGGCGATAAAATTAAATTGACTGCCATTTGCTGGAAAAGATACGAATATGAACATAAGTCGGATTTTTTGCGGAGAATGGAAAAATTGCCTGTACTTCCTCTTGGCATTGGAAAACCTGTCCGCAAGGAATATAATTTGTCAACGCAGCTTTTGCCTTTTAAAGTTGCACTTTATAAATATGTTCAGACAATTTTTAATTTCAATGAAGTTTTTGCGAAAATTGACAGAGAAACGGCTAAAAAATTTTGCAGTTATAATGAACCGTTCACTTTGTACAGTAAAGTAAATGCACATTCAGAGATCAAAATTTTAAGACATTCATTGTACGAAAAAGATATAAAAGCCGTATTGGAAGTTGATAAGCTGAAGAAAAAATCCGGCAAATCAAAAAAGAAATCCGCTGAAATCCAAGATATCATTTTTAAATCTTCAGATAAAATTAAACAAAATCCATCCGAAATTAGACGCAAAGCTAAAGAAGGCGATATTTTTGCACTGCATACACTCGGAAATATGTATCGTAAAGGCGATGGCGTCAAACAAAACGGTAAAACGGCGATTAAATACCTCAAAGACGTTATTAAAATGTCGGCTAAAAGTGACGTTGATATTGAAGCTGTTAAGCGTGTCGTTTACAATGAAATTGGCGATATTTATCTTTGTGGTGATGGCATTGAAAAAAATGGCGCAAGTGCTGCAAGATATTTTAAAAAGGCTGCTGCTCTTAGCAATATTAATGCGATGTTTAAATTGGCTGAAATGTTTCTTAATGGCAATGAAATTTCGCAAGATAGTATTCAAGCTGTGAAATATTATAAAAAAATAATCAAACTCAGTTCAGATGTTGATACTCAAATTGAAGTAATGAAAGAAATAGCTGAAATTTACAAAAATGGTCAAGGTATCGAAAAAGATGAGGTTAAATCTCAAAAATGGTATAAAAAGATAGAAAATGCAAACAAAAAATTAATGAAAGCTGATTAAAATTATGACATATGAAGAAGCGATAAATTATCTTGAAAACCTTGCAGGATTTGGAATTAGACCTGGCTTGCAAAGAATCAAAAAACTTTTGGAAATACTTGACAATCCACAAAATAAATATAAAACTGTTCATGTAACCGGCACGAATGGCAAAGGCTCTGTCTGTGCAATGCTTTCAGAGATTTTAAAGACGGCAAATATTAAAGTCGGTCTCTTTACTTCACCACATCTGGTCAGCTATAATGAGAGAATAAAAATAAACGGCATTGATATAAGCGACGGCGATTTTGCAAATTTAGTTGACGAAATTAAATTTTGCATAAATAAAATGCTTTCTGACGGTTTTGAAAGTCCAACTTTATTTGAAACTTTGACGGCAATGGCTTTTAAATATTTCGCCGATTGTCAAGTTGATTATGCTGTCATTGAAGTTGGTCTCGGCGGCTTACTTGATTCGACGAATGTAATTACACCTGAAGTTTCAGTGATAACCAATGTTGCTAATGACCATGCCGAAAAATGCGGCGGCGATTTGCTAGGTATTGCAAGATATAAGGCAGGAATTATTAAGCCGAATGTTCCGATTGTTACCGGCGCAGTTGGCGAACCTTTAAAAATTATTCGTGAGGTTGCAGAATCTAATCATTCAAAATTATTTGTACTTGATGAGGATTTTTTTGTTGATGAATCGCTAAAAATTTCGTTGCAAGGCGAATATCAAAAAATTAATTTCGCAATCGCAATAATGGCGGCTAAACTAATTAATTCTGAATTTCGTATTCCGCATTACGCATTTAAATGGCCTGGACGCTTTGAAATTTTTAATTTAAATGGAAAAGTAATTGTAATTGACGGAGCACATAATGGTGCCGGTGCTGAAGCGCTGCGAATCAGTCTTGATAAAAATTTTCCGATTGGTCGCAGAATATTTTTATTTGGTGTCTTGAGAGATAAAGATATTGACGTTATAATAGATAATATATTTAGAGCAAATGATTTTGTAATTGTCACACGTCCAAATTCGGATCGTGCTGCAGAGCCGTCAGAAATTTGTCAACGATTGAAAGCAAAGTCGATTGAATCCATTGCGATTGAAGATAATGCAGAGGCTTTTAAAAAATTTATCGACAGTGACGGTGAAATTTTAATTGCCGCCGGTTCGTTGTATTTAATTGGATATATCAGAGATAAGTTAATCGAAATTATTAAATAAAAAAAGAATTTCAGATTGGAGCATCTTAAAGAATGAAGCGAGTCAACGTCTTTGTCAGACGACAGCGAGTAAAAAAGCTGGAAAAATGGACAATGCGTGCAATTATAGCTGAAGGTTTTTTTCTTGCGCTCTTTCCAAGTTTAGCCGCAGCCGCTGTACTCTTTGGAATTGTCACTTGGATTATGCGGTTGCAAATTGACACGAAATTTAAAATTCGCAACTTGCCATTTGACGTGCCGGCAGGATTATTTGCGATAATCAGCGCAATTTCAGTCTTTACATCGACGGCAAGGAGTTTTCCGCTGATATATCATTATTTTGCTTTCGTTGGAGTTTATGGATTGACTTATATTTTAATCGGACAAAATATACGAACACGCGAGCAAATTAAGTCACTCGTTAAAGCGTTGGCAGCTTCAGCATTACTCGTTGTGCTTTGGGGATATTTCCAATATATTTTCGGAATTGATACGGCAGATATGAAATGGGTTGATCCGGAAAAATTTCCTGAACTCAGAAATAGAGTATTCTCAACGCTTGAAAATCCAAATGTCTTAGCAGGTTATCTTGACATCTTCATTTGTTTGGCGCTTGGTGTACTTGCAAAAGTCAACGGAAGAACTCAAAAACTCGCAATGATAATTGCAATCGCGATGCTTGCCGCCTGTCTTGCAATGACTTATTCACGTGGCGCATTTTTAACGATTGTGATTGTCTTTATCGTATATGGAATTATTCAGGATTGGCGAATACTTATATTATTTATTTTAATGATGATCGGTCTTTTCTATTATGATACAACTTTCGTTGACAGAATAACTTCGCTCTTTGAGCTGACGGATAGTTCTCAAGGCTTGAGAATTGGAATTTGGGTCAGTACCATTGCAATGATCGCGGATCATCCGTTCATTGGAATTGGTTGGGGTGCTTACAAATTCGTTTATCCGAATTATGATTATTATTTAAAAGGCGCTGATGTGACAATTTATCATGCACATAATATTTATTTAAACTATGCGGCAGAAATTGGAATCGTTGGTGCGCTTGCTTTCTTTTGGTGTTTCTTCGGCACAATGTTTATGACTTTGGAACTCGGCACTAACAAAAAATTTCAGATTATTAAAGAGAAATTTTTCGATAAAGTCAGCAAAGTTACTGGAATCGAAATTGGCGATCAGATGATTAGCATTAAAGATCAAATTAAAAATAAATATCTGATTGAAAGCGGTCGTCTTGAAAAATTTATCGGACTCAAAGAAATGTTGACGGAAAAAATGGAAGACGCTTCAGAAAAATTTATGAATTGGCTTTCGCCTGTCTCAAACAATGTCGAAAAAATTGATGATGATGATAAAGATGATGAAAAATCCGCTGATAAGCCGAAAGTTTCACTTAAAAAGAAAACAGATGAAAATGCAATTACAGATAGTGATACAAAAGTTGCTGCAATCGAAATAAGCACGGATACAACAGTTGTTGCAGCTTCAACAACTACGATTGAATCAGATGAAAATGTTACGAGTGAAACCGTTTTAGAAGATGTCATTATCTTTCCAAATGCTTCAGATGAGTTAAAAATTTCTTCGCAACCTGTTCAACTCGCTGCAACAGATACGACGCTTGCCGCTGTCTCAGACTCTTTGGAAGATTCATCGAAAAATAATACCGTCGATAATTCAGATATTGATAATAAAATCGAATCGCAATCCGAAGATACAGTCGAAGCTGAAGGAAATGTAAAAAGTACAAGTAGTGAAACGTCCTCAGCAAAAGTTATAAATTTATTTGATGACGTGAAGGCAAATCCCGCTGATGATTTTGATGATTCATTTGACGAAGAAGACGATGAAACCGAAGCAGATGAAGAAAAGTCAATTTTTAACTGGAATGAAGTTACGGAAATAAACAATCGCCAAATAACGGAAGGCGTAAAATTTGGAATAGGACTTGCATTTTTATCAATGGCGCTGAATGGTTTAACAGATGATTTGCTTTTTAATATACCGACTTCAATGTTAATGTGGATACTTGTGGCACTTGGTGCAGCGATTGAAAGTTTGCCCGAAGAAGAAAACAGCAGGAGGCGTAATAAGAGATGAAACAGACAATTTCAAAAGCAACAATAGAACGGCTTGCCTTGTATTTTCGTATGCTGAAATCATTGCAAGAAAATGGAGTGCAAATAATTTCTTCGGAGGAAATGGGAAGAAAATTAGATATAACGCCGGTGCAAATTCGGAAAGATTTGGCACTGTTTGGACAATTCGGAATGAAGGGCATAGGCTATTATACCAGTGAATTAGTAAATCAAATTGGAAATATTTTAGGACTCAATAATCGTTGGAATATGGCAATCGTTGGCGTTGGACATCTCGGCGGAGCATTGGCGAATTATAAAAACTTTCCTGCACTCGGTTTTAATTTAGTGGCATTATTTGACAAGGACATTAGGATTATTGGTGCGGAAGTTCATGGCATTAAAATTTCAGACATAAAAAATTTAAAATCAATCGTGACAAAACGCAAAATACAAATTGGAGTAATAACTGTACCTGCAACTGAAGCTCAAGATGTAGCAAACCAATTAGTAGAAGCCGGAGTCAAAGGAATATGGAATTTTGCACCAACAAAAATAATTGTTCCGCCGGAATTGCAAATTGTCAACGAAGATTTATCAATAAGTCTCAGCACTTTGTCCTATTATATTTCGATGAAGTTTTTCCAAGAAACATTTTGACTTAAATAAGTTAAATTAATCTGACCACTTCAATGGCTGGTCTTTTTTATTGCATTTTTAAATATATTTTTTATTTTTCTCTTGATTTATTCATAATGAATTAGTAAAATAAAATAAATGATTGACTAATTGACTAATTGGAAGTTATAATAGATAATTGTATGACAGTTATCTGTTTTTATATAGATTATTTTATTTTGATTAGTTTAAAGTTTCTTTGCTTTGAGTTTAGAGACAAAAGCTGACGAAAGATTGAGAGGAGAAATGCATGCAAAATGCCTGAAGAACAAGTAAATCAAATAGACAATCGAACAGGTATAATCTCGATTGTAAAGATTTTACAGCACTTTGGCGCCAAAGACTTGCAAAAGATTCTTGAAGATAATCAAGATACTGATGACCAACTTGATTGGAATCGCTTACAAAAAATTGCAAGAAAATATAACGTTAAAAGTACTGTTATACGTCCGACAATCGACGAATTGAGAGAGGTTGAATATCCGGCAATCGCCAAAATGTCGGATGGCGCTTATGTAACTATAGGAAGCGCAAACGATGAAGTAGTTTTAATGCTTGACCCGCGTGAAAAGAAACCAACGGCCATGAACGTCAAGCAGTTCTTAGAATCGTGGTCAAATGAGTTATTAGTATTCTCAGCGGCATTAAGTTGGACTTACTTCAAAAAGCGATATAACGTTGATTGGTTTATGATGGTAATGAAGCGGTATAAAAAGCCTCTTGGTGAAGTTCTTGCCGCAAGTTTCTTCCTGCAACTCATGGGCATAGGAATGCCGCTTATAACGCAGGTTATCATTGATAAGGTCATTGGAAACAACGGTATGTCAACGCTGACTGTTATCGGCGCCAGTATGTGCGTATTCTTCTTTATGCAGTCACTTTTGACACTTATAAAAACCTATTTGTTGAATCATACTACCAATAAATTAGATGCAATTTTAGGTACAAGATTATTTCGCCATTTGATAGCATTGCCGCTGCCTTATTACGAAAGACGCCGTGTCGGTGATACGTTAATGCGTGTCGGAGCACTTGGTCAGATTCGTGGATTTTTGACAGGTTCCGGTTTAATGACAGTGCTTGACGTATTTTTCTCCGTCGTTTTCATTGCGTTCATGTTGTGGTATTCAGTGCCGTTGACATTAATTGCACTTATCACAATACCGCTTTATGTGGCACAAAATATTTGGGCAGTTCCAATTATCAAACGCAAAATTGAAGCTGTTTGGCGTACCGGCGCAATGAATAACGCTTTTATGGTTGAGGCAATTACTAACATTGAAACCATTAAAGCACTTGCCGTTGAGCCGCAATTTACAAATAAATGGGAAAATCTCCTGGCAAGATATGTCCGCACAACATTTGAGAATTTGAAATTTAACCTTGTCATTAACGGATTCAGCAGTATTGTACAAGTTATAATTTCAATGGGTATCTTGTGGTATGGCGGTCACATGGTTATGAACGGTGAATTTACACTTGGTCAGTTGATTGCATTTCAAATGATTTCAAAACAAGCACTTGATCCGATGACTAAACTTTTGACAATGTGGCCACAAGTTCAACAAGTCGGTTTGGCGCTTGAGCGTATTGGCGATATTCTCAATACCGGTATGGAACCTATCGTAAAAGAAATGGGTAAACGTGGTCCGGATAGAGTTGATGGCGCTATTCAAATTCGTGATGTTTCATTTCGATACCGTGTTGATTTGCCGCTTGTACTTAAAAATGTCAGTGTAGATGTTGGTCCAGGTCAGAAAATTGGAATTGTCGGACGTTCCGGCTCTGGTAAATCCACTTTGACTAATTTGGTTCAGAATTTATATATTCCTGAATCCGGTCAAATTATAATTGGCGGCATTGACACTCGTGAAGCAAATTTAGGCTGGTTGAGAAGTCAAATTGGCGTCGTCATGCAGGAAAATTACCTGTTTAATTCCAGTGTTCGTGATAATATTGCAGTCAGTCGTCCAACGGCAACAATGGACGAAATTATCAGAGCTGCCAGACTTGCCGGCGCACATGATTTTATACTCGAACTCAAAGAAGGTTACGATACGAAAGTCGGCGAGCGCGGTGATTCATTAAGCGGCGGTCAGCGTCAACGTGTTGCCATTGCAAGAGCTTTGTTAGCAAATCCGCCAATTCTGATTTTTGACGAGGCGACCTCTGCACTTGACTATGAATCCGAAAGAATCATTCTTAACAATATGGAAGCAATCGGAGCACGCAGAACAATGTTAATTATTGCTCATAGATTGAGCGCTGTAAGAAAATGCGATAAAATTATAGTCGTTGACAAAGGCGAAATTGTTGAAAGCGGTACTCACGATCAGCTTCTGGCAATGGGCGGCTTATACCGTTACTTATACGATCAACAGGAAGGTAAATGATTTAGGTAAATATTGAGGTGATATAAAACATGAGATTTTGGAATTGGTTAGTGCACGGCGAAGAACGCGAAAAAGAAACTGAATTTTTGCCGGCAATATTAGAAGTTACAGAAACGCCGCCATCACCTACAGGCAGACTTGTCATGTGGACGGTTTTAATTCTGTTAGTTGTGGCATTAGCTTGGGCGTTTTTAGGTCACATTAATGAAGTCGCCGTTGCTGAAGGTAAAGTTATACCTACCGGTCAGGCAAAGACAGTGCAAGTTAAAAATAAGGGTATAATTCAAGAAATTAACGTCACGGAAGGTCAAATTGTGCAAGAAGGCGACGTTTTAGTTGTACTTGATCCGACGACAACTACAGCAGATTATGACAATCTCAAAAAACGTGCAGCTTACTACAAACTCGATATTCAGAGATTGACGGCAGAATTAACAGGTCAGCCTTTTACTCCGGAAAGAGATCCAGACTTAGAAGCGCACGATTTAGCGGCAGAATTGGCATTATACCAAAGCCGTACAAGTGATTATCAAACACAGCGCCAATCACGTCAAGATATAATATCGCAGAAAAGAGCAAGACTTCAAGCAACACAATCTACTTATGAAAAATATGCTGAAGGTCTCAAAATTGCACAGGATAAAGAATCAAGATTGCAGCAACTCATTGCAGAAAGTGCCATTTCAGAGTTCCAACTTCTTGAGCAACAGAGAGAAACGATTGAATATGCCAAAAATGCACAATCAACATTAGACGAAATTAACAGTATTCAAGCTGAAATTGCTGAAGCTGAACAGAATTTGGCAAATGTCGATGCCTCTTATCGTAAAGACATTATGACTGCACTTGTCGATGCCAAAAAAGAATACTACAGTTTAGAAGAATCAATTAAGAAAGCGGAAGAAGATTCACGTTTAGCAACTATACTTGCTCCGACTAGTGGAAGGGTTTATAATCTTTCAGTTCATACAGTTGGCGGTATTGTTACAGACGCTCAACCGCTTCTGCAAATTGTACCAGATGACGTTACTTTACAATTTGAGGTTTATGCTGACAATAAAGATATCGGATTTATAAAAGTTGGTCAAGAAGCAGAAGTTAAAGTCAGAACTTTTAATTTCCAAAAATTTGGTATGGTAAAAGCGGAAGTTGTGGAGATTAGCGCCGATGCCGTAGACAATCCTCAAGATGTTGAAAAACATGGTAAATTTAAACTTTTGCTGAATCCTGTTGAAAATGACATGAACGTTGAAGGCGAGAAGGCAAATTTGTCAGTTGGTATGAGCGTTACGGCTGAAATTAAAATCAAAGAAAAGCGTATTATTGACTTCTTCCTCGATCCGTTTAGAAAATATACGCATGAAGCCTTGAGAGAGAGGTGATATAAATGGCAGATAAAGTTAATCTCGACAAGGATAACGAAAACAACAACGATAAAAATTCCAATAACCAATCTCTTGTGCCGACAGGTGACAGCAGAGTTGCCAATAACGGCGGTAATGATAACAAACAGGCACTAGGAAAAATCAATATTGCTAAAATGCTTTCAACTGAAGTCAAAAAGCCGGTTGATGGCGGTCGTGTCAATGGAATTGATACCGGTTTAGCTTGTTTGATTGCCATTGCGAAATTTTACAACATTCCGGCTGAATATCGTCAGCTTGAACGTGCTTATGTTTACGAAGAAGGCAGCGTTGACGTGACGACAATCGTTCGTGCTGCTCGTGATTTGAAGTTGAAGGCAAGAGCTTACACTGATCTCAAGGAGTCAGATTTGCCTGCGCTTGTCTATCCTGTATTGATTCGCATGAAAGACGGTCGCAGTGTCGTTATAACTACGATTCGTGATAATGACATTTATATAATGGATCCGGTTTTTTCACAAGAGCCGGTTAAAGCTGACAAGTATAAATTGCTTGGCGATTGGAGCGGTGAGGCAATTCTTTTTACTCGTCGCTATGAACTTAGCAAAAAATTTCAACAATTTGGTTTTCGCTGGTTCATTCCGGTTATTGCCAAGTATGGAAAACATTTGCGTAACGTTCTTTGGGTGTCGTTGATTTTACAATTATTAGGTCTCGCCTCGCCATTCTTTGTGCAGAATATCATTGATAAAGTTTTGGTGCATCGTGCTTCAGACGCCTTAGACATTTTGGTAATGGGTATGATTGTCTGTACGGTCTTCCAGACGTGGATAATGTCGCTCCGTGCTTATCTTTTCTCGAATATCGCGATAAAAATGGACGTTACTTTGTCCTCAAGACTGTTTAAAAACATTACAGCCTTGCCTGTTAAATACTTCCAAAAATGGCAAGTTGGTGATGTCGTATCGCGTGTCGGTGAATTGGAAACATTGAGATCATTCTTGACAGGTTCAAGTTTGACAATAATTCTCGATATAGTATTTGCGCTCCTCTATTTCGGCGTTATGTTCATGTATAACCGAATACTCTGCGCTATTGTCCTGGTTATGCTGCCGTCTTTCGTAATACTTAATTTAGTCGTAGCGCCGATATTCAAAAGAATGATTAACGAGCGTTTCTTAATCGGCAGTGAAAATCGTTCATTCTTGATTGAAACGATTACTGGTATTCACACAGTTAAAGCGTCAAGTGTCGAATCAAATTTCATTCGCCGTTACGAAGAAATGCTTGCACGTCTCGTTAATGCTTCTCTTGCCGTTGTAAATCTCGCAAACGTCGCAAACACAATCGCAACTTTCCTGCATTCAATGTTCAATCTGCTGATCCTTTGGATTGGTTCTTACTACGTTATGGAAGGCGAAATTTCCGTTGGTGAGTTAATTGCATTCCAAATGATTGCCGGTCAGTTGATTGCTCCGGTTATGCGTTTAATTAATCAGTGGCAATACTTCCAGCAAGTTCGCGTTTCAATGGAACGTCTCGCCGATATTATGGACGAAGAAACGGAACCTGCTTTTAATCCGTCGCGTACAACGTTACCTAGCCTTCGCGGTGATATTGCTCTTGAAAAACTGGCTTTCAGTTATACAGTTGAAGGCGGTAAGGTTTTAGATAATATCAATGTGCGAATACCGGCAGGCATGAAAGTTGGCATTGTTGGGCGTTCCGGATCAGGTAAGTCAACGTTGACTAAATTAATTCAGCGTTTGTATTTGCCGGACAATGGCAGAATTTTGATTGACGGTGTTGACATTGCACAAGTTGAGCCGGCTTGGTTGCGTCGTCAAATTGGTGTTGTGCTTCAAGATAGCATGTTGTTTTCCGGAACTATTGAGGAAAATATCCGAATAGCTTGCCCAAATGCAACACACGCAGATGTTGTTAAAGCGGCAAAACTTGCCGGTGCCGATGAATTTATAGATCAATTTCCGCATGGTTATGAATCTTTCGTCGGTGAACGCGGCAGCTTATTAAGTGGTGGTCAGCGTCAAAGAATTGCAATAGCAAGAGCATTAATTTCTGATCCGAGAATTTTAATTTTCGATGAGGCGACTTCCGCTTTAGACTATGAATCTGAAAATATTATCATGAGCAACATTGAACCTATTGCAGAAGGACGCACAATGTTGATGATAGCTCACAGACTCAGCACCGTTCGTGACTGCGATGCAATTATCGTTATCGAAAAAGGCCGCATAATTGAAGCCGGCAGTCATGAAGAATTACTTCAGCGTAATGGTGCTTATACTAAATTGTATCAAGCACAAATGGCATAAATTAATTAAAATGTGTATTTGGAATGAGATTTAATTCCTTATTAGTTTCGCACTGTTATTTAGGAGGTTTTACACAGTGAACATATTTATATTGCATCCCTCATTTCCGGCACAGTATTTGAATATTGCGCCATATCTCGCCATGAATCCTGACAATGAAGTTTATTTTCTGTCAAAAGAAAATTCGATTAAGACGAATCTTAGAGGCGTAACGCTGGCACTTTACAAAAAGCCGAACGAAGAAGCTGAAAAATGGGCTAAAACCTGCGGACCATTGCGTCCTGCTGCTGAAGCTGTTTTGGAAGGTCAAGCTGTAGTCAGAGCACTTGAATGGATGGCAAATGAAAAAAATATTAAGCCAGACGTAATAATCGCACATACCGGTTGGGGAAGTACTCTTTATTGTAAAGATGTTTACCCAGATGTTCCGATTATGGGTTATTTTGAATGGTATTACAGAGCTAAAGACAGCGACAGTTTTTGGTGGCCTGATGAAATTCCGCAAATGACAAATAAAATTTCAATTCGTACGAGAAATGCTCATCATTTGTTGAATCTTGAGCTTTGTGATGTCGGTGTAACACCTACTCAGTGGCAGTTTGCACAAATGCCGGAAATTTTTAAACCAAAAATTAAAATCATTCACGAAGGTATTGATACTGAATTTTGTTCGCCGGATCCGAGCGGCAAGCGTCCAGGTCTTGATTTAGATGACATTGATTTACATTTGCCAGAAGGTACAGAAATTATTACTTATGTCGCTCGCGGTTTTGAAATGTATCGAGGTTTCCCATATTTCATGGACGCACTTCGACTTGTCTTAGAGCGTCGTCCAAATGCTCATGCAGTTTTAGTCGGCAAAGATCGAATTTGTTATGGTGCACAACTCAAAGACACCACTTACCAAAAACTCGAAGAAGAAAAAGGCGGTTACGACACTAATCGCGTTCACTTCGTCGGGCTCAGAAATCGCGGCGATTATAGGAAAATTTTGCGTGCTTCAAGTTGTCATGTTTATTTAACTCGTCCATTTGTCTTGTCCTGGTCATTCTTAGAGTCAATGAGTTTTGGCTGTGCAATCGTCGGTTCAAAGACACCGCCGGTAGAAGAAGTCATGGAAGATGGCGTCAATGGTCTTTTAGCAGAATTTAGATCACCTTATCACATTGCAAGGCGAATGGAAGAAATTTTGGACGATAGAGAACTTGCAGCTAAACTCGGCAAGAGAGCAAGAGAGACTATATTGGAGCGTTTTGAACTTAATAAATGTATGCGTCAACAAGAGGATTTGATGTACAGCCTCGTAAGATGAGGTGGCAGCATGAATAAAAAGTTTGCAGATTTAATTCCGCCAAATTCAAAGATTGTTATTGAATTTATTGACGAAGATTCAAATATAAATGACGAAAATGTTTTAGGATTGAAAGAGAAATTTTTACAAATAAATCCTGATTGTCAGTACATTATCAGTAATAATTTTGACTTGAATTGTGATAAAGCAGATGCTATTTTATTTGATTCGCCGTCATTTGGCGCCTTGTCGATAAAAAGACTTACAAATTTAATCAATAAAGTCAGTGATTATCTTAAAAATGATGGTCAAATGATTTTTATCCTTGACAACGTAAGCTACGCCGACAATATTACAGCACTTATTAACGGAGAAGCGCCGGCAGTAAAAGCAACAATGACCCTTGATAAATTGCTGAACGTTGTAAGTCGTGCCAACATGACCATATTGAAAACTTTCAGCTTTGCTAAAGAAACTGTAATTAAACGTGCGATTGCTGAAGTTGCAAAGGCAAAACTTAATATTGCCAACTATGCCGTTTGTGCAATGAAGACGGTTGAAGCCAATAAAATAGACAACAAGTTAATTCAATCTTATCTTGGAGAGACGCTTGTTTGTGCCGGAATTAGAGTTATTGACCCAAATAAATTTATTTCAACTAAGCCTAAAGTACAAATAATTTCCAATTCTTCAAAAGAACCGCTGCATTTATCCGAAATTGAAGGCAAAAAAGTTTTTATTAATCAACGTACTTCAACCGGAGATCGTGATTCAGGAATAAAACTTTTTAACACTATCGCTGACAGTGGTTATTTGTATATCGAAGAAATGGACGATAATCCAATATTATGGCGTCAAAAACATGAAAGTTCCGAATTTGTTGATTTTATTGCAGCTCACGCTATACAGACTTCGACGAAACCATTAGCGGAATTTTTCAAGCAATTCAATCCAAATGTACGAATTTTTGAGAATCAGTTAAAAGAATTGCCACTGCATAGAAATTTAGCTGAAGAAGCTGCCAAAAATGAACCGGTTACAATATTCTTCGGAGCTTTAAATCGCGAAAAAGATTTGATGGAATATTTGCCGGCACTCAATAGAATTGCAGCAGAATATGGTAATAACATTCTATTTAAAATCATTGCCAAAACTCAATTTTTTGACGCCATTGAAAGCAAAAATAAAATTTTTATCGGCAGCAAAGATGTTTATAACGGTCAATATGTACCTTTTGAAGTCTATGAGCAAACGCTTCACACTTCCCATATCTCGCTTTTGCCTTTGAGAGACAATGTTTTTAATCGTTCTAAATCTGATTTAAAATTTATTGAATGTGCTGGAAATGGCGCAGTTGTTTTAGCTTCTCCTACGGTTTATTCAAATACTGTTAAAGACGGCGAAACCGGTTTTATCTATCATGATGTTAAAGAATTTTATAATAAGTTGAAAATTTTAATCAACAACAAAAGCAAACGAATTGAAATGGCTGAAAATGCTTATAATTATGTCAAACACAATCGCCTGTTAAGTCAGCATTACGAAGAAAGATGGAATTGGTACAATGAACTGCTCGACAAGTTGCCTGAACTCAACAAAGAAACGCAAAAGCGAATTTCAATCTTGAAAGATAAAGGCGCATCTGTATTTGGCGGTTTTGGTGACATTAAAGAAAGAGCCGATGTCTTTGATTAATTGAGATAACAAAGATTTGATTCTTAATTAACAAAATGAAGGTGACTAAAATGGCAGAAGTTAGTATATGGTCAAGTCTCAACACCGTGATATTTTCTTTGGGCTGTTATTCGGTGATTGCAATAGTAATTATTGGCGTTCTTGCATTTGCCTGTATTGAAAGTTACGATTCAAAGAAAAACGATATGGCAGACGGCTTAGTGCTCGGCGAAAGGCAACATAATAAAGACGGTTACACCGGCAGCAAAGATAAGAGCAACTTGCTCGGAGCGATTGCCGTTTGCAGCACGGATTTAAGACCGGCAGGTACAGTTGTTGTTGAAAGCGAACCTATTGACGTGGTAACAGAAGGCGATTTTGTCACAAAAGGCGACATTGTAAAGATTATCAACGTTGAAGGCAGTCGTGTCGTCGTTCGCAGAATATAAAAAATGGCTAATGACTGATATGTAATAGGCAATTAAATTAGAATTTCCATTTACGAATTAGTCGTTAGTCATTTCAAATTTATCGTTATTTGTAGTGTAATCTTCAGAGTTATTACAGCAGGAGATAAGGTCGTGCACTACACATTTTTATAAATATTTGTGCCGCTGCGACCGTGGCGGAATGTGAGGATTTTATGTTTGGCATAGGCGCCGGTGAATTTATTTTAATTATGATTGTTGGATTGATTGTCTTTGGTCCAAGCAAATTGCCGGAAATTGGACGTTCACTCGGAAAGATGATTAGAGAATTTAAAAAGGCGCAGTTGGCCCTATCAGCGACACTTTCAGAAGCAGATGAACCTTCAACGGTAAAGACAACTCAAACTCAATCTCAAGCAGCAACGCAAGTTACACAATCTGAACCTGTTGCAACGACTGTAACGACAACAAAAACACCTTCAATCGAAGAAGTCACAAAGATGATTAATGAAAATCCCATCTCAATGCCGCAGGAAAAAGTAAATTTATCTAAGGAGACTGTCAACAAATGAGAAAGCTTTTATTTGTGACGATATTGGCGGTCTTTACACTATGCACCTCAACAACTTCGGCAATGACACTCAGAGAAGCAGTTGACACAGCGTTAAAAAATAATCCAAGTTTAAAACAAACACAGAAGTCAATCGACGTTGCAGAAGAAGATGTAAAAATCGCCAAAGGTTCAAAAGGCGTTTCCGTCAGTCTCAGTGGCAGCGCCGATGCAAATAAATCCGAAGGCGTCGAAGAATCAGAATCAATGTCGGCACGTGTAACCGGTTCTTTGCCATTATACAGCGGCAAGCGCCTCGAAAGTGAAATTAAATCTGCTGAACTCTACGTTGATATTGCAAAATTGGACTTTGAGCAAAGCAAAGACGATTTAATTTATCAAGTTGTAACGGCTTATGTTGACGCACTCGAAAATAAGGCGACGAATTTAGTTGATATTGAAACTCGGAATAATTTAGCTGAACATGAACAAAATATAAGCGACTTGTACAATGCCGGCGCTAAGGCGAAAATTGATTTACTTCGTGCAAGTGTCGAAACCAGCAACGCTAATCAAGATGTTGCGAGAAGTCAGGCGGCTTACGAAGTCAGTTTAACACAACTTGCAACTTTAATGTCACTCAACAGCATTTCGACTTTTGACGTTGAGGACCTCAATACTTCGACTGATTTAATTGATATTGAGCGCTGTATTGCCGTTGCTGATGAAACTCGAAACGATTTAAAAGCAGATGAACTTAGAATCGAACGTGGCGAAGTGCAAGTAACTTCTGCAAAATCCGGCTGGCTTCCGAGTGTCAATGCAAGCGTTGGTACTGGATTTTCAGCACGGTCAAGGAATTGGGATCCGTCAAGCGACGCAACCGCCGGAGTCAGTGCAAGCTGGTCAATCTTCGACAGCAAAATCACTCGTGCTAGAGTTGATGAAGCTAAAATCGAAGTTGAGCGGCTTAAATTGGCAATGCAGTCTGACATTGAAAATGTTCACAAAGATGTTGTTACAGCGCATAAAAATTTAAAGTCGGCACTCGTCAGACTGGAAACCACCAAAAGAGCGGTCGAACTCGCCGAAGAAGAAAGGTTTATCGCCACTGAACGCTATAGGGCCGGTGAAGGTATTTTACTTGATATCCTTGACGCAGAAGTTGCACTATCGACTGCAAGAAAAAATCATGTCAGTGCAAGATATGATGTGATTCGTTACAGATTTGAACTTGCTCATGCAATCGGAAAGACATATTAAAAATTTAAAGCTGCTGAAGTTAGAAACTCAGCAGAATTTTTTTGAAAAATTTTTCTGCAGCGATATAAATTATTTCAGTTTTTGTTGATATGAAAATAAATTAATGATATAATCATTCAGAAAAAAATCAACATGAGGAGTAAAATTATGCAACCAAAGAAGCAAGGTTCTCTTGCGGGTTTTATAATTCCTTCTGTCGTCGGAATAATTCTGTTTATGATACCGGTTTATTACAATGACAGTTGGACTATTATTGTAAAGATTATTGCTGACATTATAAGCCAAGCGATTGGTGATTTTTTGCCGATACTCTGCGTTATAATCGTCACGATATCCGCAGTTCTTGGGATCATCTTTTTGCGACACCCAACGTTTATTACAAGTTATCCTGTAGTCGCTGATACTTTTTCGACAACGGCAATATGGGTTATAATTCGCGTTATTGGTGCAGCATTTATTTGGCTGACGTACTTGGGCATTGACTCTGAAGAAGGCAATGAAAGTTTATTGCATATGATTACAACAGCAGACGCTGGCGGTTTTGTCTTGGGAGATTTATTGACAGTTTTAGTAATAATCTTTTTGCTTGCCGGCTTACTTCTTCCGTTGCTTCTTGACTTTGGTCTGTTGGAATTTATCGGTGCAATGTTGACAAAAATAATGCGTCCTTTGTTTACAATTCCTGGTCGTGCTGCGGTTGATTGTATAACTTCTTGGATTGGTGACGGCACTTTAGGAGTTATGTTGACAGCGAATCAATATGAAGGCGGTTACTACTCAAAGCGTGAAGCAGCTATCATTTCAACGACTTTCAGCGCCGTTTCAATAACATTTAGTATAGTCGTATTAGCACAAGTTGATTTAATGGAGTATTTCGGACTTTATTATTTGCTAATTTGTGCAATAGGAATAGCTTGTGCATTGATATTGCCGCGAATACCGCCCTTGTCTCTTAAAAAAGATGAGTATTTAATTGAAGGTAAAGCAATGAGCGGTGAGTTGCCGGACGGTTACAGTTCTTCGCTGCAATATGGTTTGGCACTTGCAAGAGAACGTGTAGCCGAATTTAGAGGCTTATCACAATTTCTGGAAAACGGCATTAAAAATGCTGCCGGAATGTGGTTTGGAGTGCTGCCGGTTGTAATGTGTATTGGTACACTTGCGCTTGTCCTTGCAAATAATACGACTATTTTTGAAGTGCTTGGCATGCCGTTTTTGCCGCTCTTGAATTTCCTTGACGTGCCGGAAGCTGCAGCGGCTTCTAAAACTATGATTGTCGGATTTACTGACATGTTCACACCTTCAATAATCGCAGCAAGCACAGTCACGGCACCGATGACTAAATTTATCATTGCAGTCATTTCCGTTACGCAGTTGATTTATCTTTCTGAAGTCGGCGGCTTAATTCTTGGTTCAAAAATACCGGTGAGTTTACCAGAATTATTTGTGCTCTTTTTGGAGCGAACAATTATAAGTTTGTTTATAGCGGCACCGGCTGCACACTTGATTTTTAATACTTAACTCGCAATTCTTAAAGTAATGCTAATAATAATTTTGAGGTGATTTTTTATGAATAAGCCTGTTGTAAAGATTAACAGAATTTACACAGACAAGGCACCTGCAACATTGGGACCGTACAGTCAGGCCATTGAAGTTGACGGTGTTATCTATATTTCTGGACAAATTGCGATTGAACCTAATTCTGGAAAAATTTTAGCGTTAGACATTGAAGGTCAGGCTGAACAATGCTGCAAAAATATAGAAGCTATTCTGCACTCTTGCTACATGGGCATTAAATCCGTAGTCAAAACTACTTGCTATTTGGTTGACATGGCTGATTTTCAAAAGTTTAACGCCGTTTATGAACAGCATTTTGTTTCTAAGCCGGCACGTTCCTGCGTTGCGGTAAGGTCTTTACCTGCCGGCGCACTTTGTGAAATTGATGCGATTGCAGTAAAATAATTTTGTGTTTCTTAGGTCTTTGCTCATATTTTGTATTGAGTAAAGACCTTATTTTATGCCTGTGAATCAATATTATTTTCAGTTTGACTTTTTCAGAATTTTGTTTTATTATATATAAAGTTAATATATTTATTGTAACAAAGGAGATTTGAAAGTATGGCAAAACTTGATTTGACGAAGTACGGCATCACTGGTACCACTGAAGTTTTTTACAATCCAACTTATGAAGTCCTTTTTAATCACGAAATGGATCCTTCTCTTACAGGTTTCGATAAGGGACAAGAAACTCAACTTGGTGCCATTAACGTTATGACCGGTGAATTTACCGGCCGCTCTCCTAAAGATAAGTTTATCGTTTACGATGATACAACCAAAGAAGGCGCACCAGGTGAAATTTGGTGGACAACTCCGGAATATCCAAACGACAACAAAAAGGCCTCAAAAGAAACTTGGGCAGCTTTAAAAGAGCTTGCTATCAAAGAACTTTCAAATAAGAAACTTTATGTTGTTGACGGTTTCTGCGGCACTCATAAAGATACTCGTATGAAGATTCGCTTCATCATGGAAGTTGCATGGCAGGCACATTTCGTTACCAATATGTTTATCCGTCCGAAGACTCAAGAGGAATTTGATCAAGAGCCTGATTTTGTTGTTTACAACGCTTCAAAGGCTAAAATTGATAACTTTAAGGAACTCGGCCTCAACAGCACAACGGCAGTAGTCTTTAACGTCACCAGCAAAGAACAGGTTATTATTAACACTTGGTACGGCGGCGAAATGAAAAAAGGCATGTTCAGTATGATGAATTATTTCCTGCCACTCAAAGGCATTGCTGCTATGCACTGCTCCGCTAACACTGACATGAATGGCGAAAATACCGCTATCTTCTTCGGTCTTAGCGGCACTGGTAAAACTACCCTTAGCACTGATCCTAAACGTCTCCTCATTGGTGACGACGAACACGGCTGGGACGATTCTGGCGTTTTCAATTTTGAAGGCGGCTGCTATGCTAAAGTTATTAACCTCGATCCTGTTGCAGAGCCTGACATTTACGGCGCTATTACTCGTGATGCTCTCCTTGAAAATGTCACTGTTGACAAAGACGGCAAGATTGATTTTGCTGACAAGTCCGTAACGGAAAACACTCGTGTCAGCTATCCAATCTATCACATCAAAAAAATCGTTCGTCCAGACAGTCACGGTCCTGCTGCTAAGTCTGTTATTTTCCTCAGCGCTGATGCTTTCGGCGTATTGCCGCCGGTTTCCATTCTTACACCGGAACAGACAAAATATTACTTCCTTAGCGGCTTTACTGCTAAACTCGCCGGCACTGAACGCGGAATTACTGAGCCTACTCCTACTTTCTCCGCTTGCTTCGGTCAAGCTTTCCTCGAACTGCATCCAACAAAATATGCTGAAGAACTCGTAAAGCGCATGGAAAAGAGCGGCGCTAAAGCCTATCTCGTCAACACCGGTTGGAATGGCACCGGAAAGAGAATTTCAATCAAGGATACACGCGGAATTATAGATGCAATTCTTGGTGGCGCTATCCTCAAGGCACCTACTAAAAAGATTCCTATTTTCAATTTTGAAGTTCCGACAGAACTTGAAGGCGTTGCTACCAACATTCTTGATCCAAAAGATACTTACGCTGATGCCGGTGAATGGCAGAAGAAGGCAGAAGACCTTGCAAGCCGTTTCATCAAGAATTTCAAAAAATACGAATACAACGCTGCAGGCAAAGCACTTGTCCCAGCAGGTCCACATCTTTAATCAGAATTGTTAAGCGGAATTTTCTGCATTAATTAAATAAAAAAGCTGTCCGACTCATTAATTTAC
>CAJOHI010000022.1 GCA_905234365.1 uncultured Selenomonadaceae bacterium
GGAATAATTTCGTTAAATGAATTACAAACGCCAATCAATGGTCTGCTGAGTTCATCAGGACCGAATCCGTTTGCATGAAATAATGAACGGTGTGCACAACGAGTTGCACCTTTTTTTACAATATCGCTTCTCATTTCTAAAAATCTCTCCTATATTTAATTACAATATAATTTTTAAATTTTCTCCATAAAAAAATTTTTTCCTGCAATAAACACAATAAAAAATAAAGCAGCGCATCACTGCCTTAAATAAAATTAAAGTACTCTTTGTAATTCGTTGATTGTTGTATAACCTGCAAGAACTTTTTGAAGTCCGTCTTCAAACATAGTAGTAAATTTTTCAGAAAGTGCTACTCGACGCAGCGCCTCAACGTCTTCAAAATTCAAAATTATTTTACGAATATCACTATTTACTTCTAAAATCTCATGTATTGCAATTCGTCCACTAAATCCGGTGCCGCGACAATATGGACAGCCAACGCCGCGATAAATAGTTAAACCTGGTTTAAAATGCTTGCCTAAAATTTGAGCTTCAATAGAATTAGGCATAACCGGAAATGCCGTCTTGCAATGATTACAAATTTTTCTAACAAGTCTTTGAGACATTACGCCATTCAAAGTTGCGGCAAGTAAATAAGGTTCAACGTCCATTTCGAGTAAACGAAAAATGGCACTGCAACTATCCTTTGCATGCAGTGTCGTTAAAATAAGATGGCCAGTTAATGCCGCTCTTACAGCGATTTGCGCCGTCTCAGTATCTCTTGCTTCGCCGACCATTATGCAGTTACAATCCATTCTCAACATTGATCTTAATCCGCTCGCAAAACTCAATCCGGTTTTTTCGATAACTTCCATTTGATTTATACCGTCAACGAATTGTTCAATAGGGTCTTCAAGTGTCATGATATGTTGTTCACCGGTGTTAAGTTCACGAAGTGCAGCGTAGAGGGAAGTTGATTTTCCAGAATTCATTGGACCGGTAACAATAAACATTCCTGCCGAAGAATGAATCAGTTGACGAAATATTTTTTCAGTTTTTGGACTCATACCTAATTCAGAGATATTGTTGAGCTTTTCGCTTGCATCCATAATTCTTATAACAATCGTATCACCGTATTTAATTGGGATCGACGCAACACGCATATCAATTTTCCGTTCTTGATATTTATAATCAATATGACCGTCAAGCGGAACTTGATGAAGTGTCGTATCCATTTCAGCCATTATTTTAAGTCGAGATATAAAAATCGGAGTTAAAGACTTTTCTAAAGGTTCATGAAGTTCACAAAGTACACCATCAAGTCGATAACGTATACGCAGATTATTTCTTTGCGGTTCTATATGAATATCGGTTGCCTGTGATTCAATAGCTTGATCCAAAATTAAATTTATTAACTGAACGATAGGCGACTTTTGTAAATTTTGTGTTTGTCGATTGACGTTGTGGAGAATTTGCCTTGTCAACTTCCGTATTTCTTCTTCAAGTGCAGACGTTTCCATAATTGAGATATCCTTATTAGTTGATTAATCTGTTGACAATGCTTCTTTTAGTGCTTTAAGCATAACTTTCTCATCAGGTTCAACGCCGGTGAAAAGTCGAAATGCCTCAACGCCTTGATAAAGTAGCATCGACATGCCATTCAATATTGGATAGCCGAGTTCTTCAGCTTTTGTTAAAAATTTTGTCTTTGCCGGCGAATAAATTACATCATAAACCAACGCACCTTCAGGTAAAAGCGAAACATCAACCGGCGGTATGGTTTCAATATCCGGAGTCATTCCTAATGGCGTCGTGTTAATTAAAATATCGGCCTGTTGAAGCTGTTCTTTAAATTCGTCAGTCTCCCAATGATATAAATCAATTGCGTCAAAAACCTCAAAATCTTCAATGATAGCTTGATATTTTTCAGGATTTCTCACACCTACGGCAATATGAGCTGACTTGCGCTTGCAAAGTCCCCAAATTACGGCACGAGCAGCACCGCCGGCACCAAGTACAACAGCATTACAATCTTCCGGCATAAATTCAACTTCATTCAACGCCGCTAAAAATCCGTTGACATCAGTGTTATATCCCGTCAATTTGCCGCCGTCATTAACAACGGTGTTTACTGCACCAATAATTTTTGCATCAGCGTCAAGAGAATCCAAAAGTTGCGGAATTGTAGATTTAAGCGGAATTGTTACATTCCAGCCACGAAAGTCAAGCGATCTTAAACCATCAACGGCAAGAATTAACCTGCCTTTCTGAACAGGTATTGCGATATATGAGTAATCAAGATTTGCTGCATTAATTGCTGCCATTTGCATTGTTGGCGAAAGAGTATGACCTATTGGATAACCAATTATCCCAAGATTTTTTGTGCTGACAGTAATCATAATTTTTGTCCTCCAAATAATTAAGTTTATTTTAACCTAATTGTGAAAAATTGCTTTTTTAAGTTATTATATAACTAAACAAGCAGAATTTTCGTTGATTATAACATTATTTAACAAGGCTAGCAATATAAAAATATTTATAAAACATTTTCAAAGATTGATGAAAATTTTTATTTGTCAAGTCTTGCACTGAATTTTTTTTTATGATATTATTTTTGCAGAGAAGGACACGCCTGAGATGTGCGAAGACTTTATTAATGTCTAACCTACATTTATATTAGGGAATCCGATTTGATTTGAGCAGATGTAGATTCGTCGCTGTAACGAAAAACAGAAACTCGGCTTAGGATACCCACCTGCGAGTTGCAGGGTTTAGGCATAAAGAGGAATCGGCATTTTGGACCCCTTTTTTAAAAGAGATTGTTTGCTTGATAGCGGCAGTCTCTTTTGCATTTTAATTATCTGTTCAAATACTGACAAATATCCTCAATAATTTGAAGCGGCGACCAATTTTTGGTATCCACCTTGTAATCTGCTTGATCGTAAAATTGCTTACGTTCTTCAAGAAGTTTTTCGATCGCTAAACGCCTGTCGCCATGTGATTCGTTTTTATTGTCAAGAACGGGTCTTTCACCTTTAGTAGAAGTTCGCGATAAAATTTCGTCAATATCAGCAGTCAAACATATTACAACGCCGTTTTCTTTTAGAAGGCGCAAATTTTCAGCGTCTTTGATAGTACCGCCGCCGGTTGCTATGACAATTCCATGTCTTTTGACGACTTCTTTTACAGCCTGCCTTTCAAGTTCACGAAAATGAGTTTCGCCATATTTTTCAAAAATTTTTGGTATGGACATTTTGTTATCAGCTTCGATTTTTTGATCCAAATCAATGAATGCGCAGCCAAGTTTAGTCGCAAGAATTTTGCCTATGCTGGTTTTACCTGTGCCCATAAATCCAATCAAAATTATGTTATTTTTCATAAAATTTATCCTCAGCTTTCAATTAACAATTATAAATTTAACATTAATTGTTATAATATACAAATTTTACACTTAATACAAGCATTTATTAAAATTATTCAAAATAAAAAACTGCATAAATTGCAGCGTTAAAAAATTTTTTAATTATTAAGTATTTATCCGGTTATCCAACTGACAAGATAAATTGCAAGCGGAATGGTGACGAATGCAATTCCGATAAAGTCGATATAAACGCCGGTCTTAATCATCTTTGTAATTGGAATGTAGCCGGAAGCATAGACTATCGCATTAGGTGGCGTTGAAACTGGCAGCATAAATCCAAGTGATGAACTTAGCGCAATGCCGACAGATACAGGAATTGGACTCATACCGGCGGAAAGTGCGGCGGTTATTGCAAGTGGACCAATCATATTTGTCGCTGCGGTGTGGCTTGTGAGTTCCGAGAGCAGAAGTGCCATAACAGAGAAGATAGCGACCATTGCAAATTGTGACGGTTCGCCGCCAAGACTGTTTACAATTAAGTCACCGACCCATTGAGAGAGTCCGGTTTTGTACATCATACCGCCCATAGCAAGACCGCCGCCGAACAGGATTAAAGTTCCCCATTCGATACCTTCCATTGCTTCTTTCCAGGTGAGTGTAAATTGTCGGCGAGCGAAGTTGACGGGCAGAATGAAGAGTAACAGTGCACCGCCCATAGCCGCAACTGCTTCCGGAAAAAGTCGATTATACATCTTTAAAGTTGAGTCCGCTGAACCGAAAGCGATTGACAAAAATCCTGGCGTTATCCAAAGAATAACCGCAACCAGGAAGGCAATTAAGGTATTGACTTGCGCTCTGTTCCAACTGCCGAGTTCCGCTATTTTTGATCGAATAAATTCTTCAGCGCCGTCAATTTTTTCAACGTCAGCAGGAAACATTTTTGATATAACAATGTAGGCGATTATGAAGTACACAACCATTGCAATTGCACCCCAAATCATCCACTGAAAAAAGGAAACGTGCATATCAGCCATTTGGTCCAGAAATCCCAGCATAATCAAATTTGGTGGCGTACCTATTGGAGTCAAGACACCGCCGATTGAACAGGAATAAGCTGTCATCAACATTAAACCTGTAGCGTATTTGTAATCATGCAGGTCAATATCTCTGCCGTTCGCTGCAAACATTTCCTTAATCGAATTGAGCAAACCTAAGCAGATAGGAAACATCATTGCCGCCGTTGCCGTATTGCTAACCCAACCGGAACACAAGGCAGCGGCTAAACCAATCGCTAAAAAGATTCTTCGAGGATTCGAGCCAACCCACGAACGCGACAGCAGCCAATAAGTAAATCGCTTGTCGAGTCCGTGTGACATCATAGCCTTAGCAAGTATAAAACCACCCATGAACAGGAATATCATAGGATTGGCAAACGCCGCAAAAGCTGTTCCAACCGGCACGACGCCTGTTATAACCGCTAATGTCGGTCCAATAAGTGAAGTTACCGGAATAGGCACAGGTTCCGTTATCCACCAAAGCGCAACAAGTACCATAATTGCCAAGAGTTTGTGCGCTTCGAGTGTAAGCGCTTCGATAGGTGTCAAAAATACCAAAATTGCAAGAATTGGAGCGCCAAAAAGTCCGATTGTTCGCCGCTTGTGGTCAAATGCTCGTTCAGCTTCTTTGACTCGCAAGGCTTCTTTGTCCATTTTGTACACAATAATCGCCTCCTTTATTAAAATGTGTAATGTTATTATTATTTATCATTATAACATATAAATTTAATTTTGATGTAATAAAAATCACAAAAATAAAAAAATCCGCTATATCATTCAAAAAGATGTAGCGGATAGATTTTTTATAGTTAACCTAATGTATTGTGCACTTTTACAAGTTCATCGCGAATTGCAATATGTTGTGGACAAACTTTTTCGCAGCGACCACATTTAATACAGTCGCCAGCTTTATTTCTGCCGTGCATTTTAACCAGCCAGTTTTCTTGATGTTGTGCGGTCTCTAAGTTTCCATACAATGTGTAAATATTCATTGCTGTAAATGATCCACTAATTCCAATATCTTTTGGACAAACTTTTGCGCAATAATTGCAAGTCGTACAAGGTATGATTGGAATTTTTGCAAGTTCTTCGCGAGCTTCTTCGATCGTAGCCATTTGTGCCACGCTCAATTTATGAAAGTCTTTCATATAAGAGACGTTATCTCTTAGTTGGTTCAAATTGCTCATGCCGGAAAGTACAGTAATTACACCTTTGAGACTTGCAGCGAATCGAATTGCCCAAGAAGCACAAGAAGATTCCGATTCTGCTTTTTTGAGGACTGCCGCAACTGTTTCCGGTGGATTTGCAAGCATACCGCCTTTGACCGGCTCCATAATTACAACCGGTTTGTTGTGTTTGCGAGCAACTTCGTAACAGCCGTGCGACTGAATTGCAGGATTTTCCCAATCAGCATAATTAATTTGAAGCTGCACAAATTCCATTTCAGGATGATTATTTAAAATTTCTTCGAGTTCTTCCGGCGTTGAATGAAATGAAAATCCGCAATGCTTAATTTTGCCTTCAGCTTTCTTGTCTTGAACAAATGACCACATATCAAAATCATCAAAAAACTTTGTACGTGATTCGCCAAGATTGTGCAACAGGTAAAAATCAAAATAACCTGCGCCGGTCTGCTTTAGTGAAGTTTCAAATTGAGAAATTGCATCTTCACGAGTTTTACAATTAATCCATGCGGCATTCTTAGTTGCAAGTTGAAATTTTTCACGCGGATAACGTTCAACCAATGCTTGACGAATCGCATCTTCACTTCCTGGATAGGCCCAAGCTGTGTCAAAATAAGTGAAACCTGCTGCAAGAAATTCGTCAACCATTTTTTTGACTTGCTCAACGTCAATATTGCCTTCTTCAAGTTTCGGCAGTCTCATCAAACCAAAGCCAAGTTTTTTAATGTCTTCGCCCAAGTATGACATAATAATAAATCACACTCCTAAATTATAATCACATAACATATATTTATTTTATCACAACATTAACAAACAGGTAAAGAAAAAATTTTTTATATTTCTTTTGCAGGATATATTAAATTCATTGACGAATTTAAAATCAATTTAGAAATTTCTGTCTATATTTTAGGAGGTTTATTAAATGTCTAAAAAATATTACAGTACCAAAGTCGTTGGCGTTGGCGGACAAGTTGCAAATTTCCTCAGCGCCGGTAAAATGCTCGTCATGTTTGATGATTCAATGGTTCTGCCGGAACTTCGCGACATTTCGGTACTTCACAGCGGAAATCAGATTAACGATATTATCAAGCCGGGCAGCATTTTTAAAATTGTTGACACGGAGTTTAGAATCCTCAAAGTTGGCAATGATGTTCAGAATAACTTGAAAAATCTCGGTCATGTCGTAATTAAATTTGATGGCGGTACCGGTGAACTTCTTGAAGGCAGCATTCATGTTGAAGATAAACCTATTCCAAAAATTCAAGTTGGTGACGAAATTTCCATTTTTGAAGGTGCTGACAGTTCTCTTAATGGCAAAACTGCCGCTATTGTCAATGCCGACTCCGAAATTGGCAAGGCTGTAGCGCAAATTCTCACTGACAACGGTGTAACTATCGTTGCTGATAAGAATAAGGCTGATATTTTAATTGACGTAAAATAATAAAATCCTAAATCATCATTCAGAATTGTGGATTAGCACAGCGGCTTCAAGTGGACGAAGATTTTCAGCTTGAATGTTGCCGTAATTACTGATAATTAATTTTGAATCTTTCAAGAAATCAGCATTAAATTTTATACTTTGCATCGTGAAATTTATCACGGTGTAAATTTTTTTGTCTTCAAATGAACGAGCAAAAGCATAAATATTTTCATCGTCGGTTAAAATTTCTTCGTAATCGCCAAAAATTAAAACCTCAGAATTTTGACGAATCTCAATTAATCGCCGGAAATAATTTAAAATGGAATCAGCGTCTTTGTCTTCAACTTCGACATTAACTTTTTTGTAGTCATCATGTACAGGAAGCCACGTTTTAGCGGTTGAAAATCCGGCGTTGAGTTGTGTTGACCATTGCATTGGCGTGCGTGCATTATCTCGACTGAATTTGTGAACAAATTTAAGCGCTTCACTTGCAGAAAATCCGTCACGAATTGCCCAATTATATTGATCTATTGATGAAATATCATTGTAACAGTCGATTGAATCCCAAGCGGTATTCGTGTAACCCAACTCTTGACCTTGATAAATAAATGGTGTGCCTCTAAGAGTTAAAAGTATCGTTGCAATAGCTTTACCTGCTAACAATTCCTCATTCCGTGTTTTAAATTCCACATTAAAAAAATTATTTATACAGCGTGGTTTGTCATGATTTTCAAAATAAATCGGATACCAACCGTTATTTGCAGTAGCAATTTGACTTTCAGTTAATGCCGCTTTTAATTTTGTTAATTTCCAAGTTTTCCAACTATGCCAGACTTCGCCGGTAGGAAACATTACATTTGTGTGACTGAACTCAAACAACATATCAAAAGCGCCATGCTCACCGACCCAAAATTTTAATTCTTCCGGCTTGACCGCATTAGCTTCAGCAACCGTGAAAATATCATGACCGTCAAAAACTTTTTGTCTAAACTCATAGAGAAAATCCAAAATGCCGGCGGTATTTGCAATAGCATTGTGAATGCTGAAAGTACCGTCAACGGAATCCGGCTTGCCATCAATGAAAATTTTAGGTTTTTTGATATAAACAATAGCGTCAATACGAAATCCACCGACACCTTTGTCAATCCAAAAATTTGCAGCGTCGTAAAGTGCTTGACGGACATCAGGATTTTCCCAATTTAAATCCGGCTGTTCTTTTGCGAATGTATGTAAATAATACTGCTTGCGTTCCTCGCAATAAGTCCAGGCACTACCGCCGAAAATGCTGCGCCAATTCGTAGGTTCTGATCCGTCAAATTTAGGATCACGCCAAATGTACCAATCAGCTTTTGCATTATCACGGCTGGATTTTGATTCCAAAAACCATTTATGCTTATCGGAAGAATGATTGTAAACCAAGTCCATGACAATTTTAATATTGCGTTTGTCAGCTTCAGAAATTAAACGTTCAAAGTCTTCCATTGTGCCGTAAGCAGGATCAATAGCTGTATAATCTGAAATATCATAACCGTTGTCAACTTGCGGCGAAGGATAAATTGGAGTCAGCCAAATTGCTCCGACATTAAGACTTTTAAGATAATCCAAATGATTTATAATTCCTTGCAAATCGCCGGTGCCACTGTCGGTTGTATCAGCAAAACTTTTCGGATAAATTTGATAAGCAATCGTTTTTTGCCACCATTTTAAATTTTTCATTGCGAAACCTCCTGCCATAATAAAATTCTTAATATTATCCGGTATTTTAGCCTTGAGATTGTTTGATATCCGGTTGACCATCTTTGTCATTGTAAGTCATTCTGCAGCGTGGATAATTTGAACAACCCCAAAATTCACCATTGCGACCGCTACGTTTGACCATTACACCGGAATTGCACAAAGGACATTTAATATTGCTGAAAGTTTGCTTATTTTTTAAATCTTCTGCGTCTTCTGAGATTGGAGCAGACTTAATTTTACATTGATTGGCTTTTTCGCAGAGTTCACTAGTAAATTTAACTTGACCGCTCAAAAAATCTTCAAGTGTGCCGTCACCTTCGCTCATAGAGTGCAGTTTATCTTCCCAAATTGCCGTTGAATCTGGATAAGTCATTTCGTCCGGCAGCGCATCTACTAATAAATAAGCCTGTTCAGTCGGCTTTAAAATCTTCGCTTTGCCTGTCGTCGTCAAAAATTGCCGCTTAATCAAATCATCAATTATTGTTGCTCTCGTTGCTTCGGTGCCAATTCCATAAACGTCTTTGAGCTGTTTTTTTGCTGCGTCGCTCTTAACGTATTTATGAATATTTTTCATACCTTGAATCAGCGTTGCAGCGGTAAATCTTGCAGGTGGTTTTGTCTCTTTGTCAAAAGATGACGCCTTTGTATATTCAACCGTGTCGCCTTTATTCATCTTAGGCAACTTCATTTCCAATTCATCTTCATTCTTGACGACAGGTTGATTCAAGTACATTTCGCGCCAGCCAGTTTGTTTGTCAACTTTATCTTTAACAACAAAAATTTCGTCCTTGTATTTGACATTGACGGTTAATTCATCGTAAATATATTCCGGATAGAATTGAGCCATGTATTGACGAGCAATTAGTAAATAAATATTTCGCTCCATTTCGCTCAATGATTCAAGAGCCGACGGTTTAGTTGTTGGAATTATCGCATGATGTGCAGTAATTTTCGACTGATTCCAAGCACGGCTTTTTTTAGATTTATTTGCATTTACTGCCCAAGATGAAAATTTTTGATTCTTGATTTTTGCGAGATTGTCGAGGATTTTTTTTGCATCTTTTAATTGATTCGGCGGCAAAAATTGACAATCTGAACGCGGATAACTCGTCAATTTTTTTTCGTAAAGACTTTGCGCTATATTTAAAACTTTTTGCGGTGCATAACCTAATTGCTTTCCTGCCATAACTTGCAGCGCTGAAAGTGAAAATGGTAGCGGTTGCAATTCTTTTTTTGTCTTCATTTCGTATGAGCTAATTTTGCCGTCATGAGGTGCCTTTTCAAATGTTTTTAGCGTTTCCTCAACAAAATTTTTATCAATGAGCCGCTTATCATCATCAAAAAATTTTTCGTTAGACTTGTTAATTTTAGGTACCCATTGAGCAGTAAAAATTCCGTTTTCGTGTTTAAAGTCAGCACGAATCAGATAATATTTCATCGGCACAAAATTTTCAATTTCTCTTTCACGGCGAACAACTAACGACAAAGTTGGAGTCTTAACTCTGCCAATCGGTAAAACTAATTTTCTGTAGCCGGCACGTTGAGCAGCTAAAGTATAAGCGCGTGATAAATTCATTCCAATCAACCAATCAGCACGAGACCTTGCAAGTGCAGATTGTTTCAAGTTAAAAAAATCCGCATTATCACGTAAATCAGCATTAGCACTTTTAATGCTTTTTTCGTCGAGTGCATTTAATAAGATTCGCTTAACCGGTTTTTTATTGCCAACATAGTCAAGCACTTCATCAACGAGTAATTGACCTTCACGATCAGGATCGCCGGCATGAACAATTTCATCAGCTTCACTGATTAACTGTTTAACAATATAAAATTGCTGACTTGCCTTTTTGTCAATAATCATTTTCCAATCTTTCGGCACAATCGGTAAATCAAAAACATTCCACTTTTTATATTTTTCGTCATATTCTTCTGGTTCAGCCGCACGCAAAACATGACCAAAAAGCCAAGTTACAACACCTTCACTGGTTGTAATGTAGCCGTTTTTCTTGTCATAAGGACCTTTGAGACAATTAGCAATTTCACGTGCCATGCTCGGTTTTTCAGCAATATATAACCTCACATTAATTCACTCCGTAAATTTTTTTGATAATTAAAAATATAAATCAATATTTTTACAATGTCAACCTTAACGATTAATTATAAATATGAAATCAATGAAATAAAAAAACCGTTGACACAAAATCAACGGAAAGATTATATAAGCGAAAAATTATTTAACCGCTTTCCATTTTTTCGTACTATTATCTATTTGCCAAGTATTGCCATCGCCAAGTTTAAAATCCGTAGTTGATCCGGTTGTATTAACAGTCAATTTGCCGCCGTCGTTAATATTAACTACAATTTGGCTATCACTGCTCGTGTCAAGACTTGTGATATCTGACAAGTTGATATTATAAAGATTTAAAAGGTCGTCATCACTGCAACGATTAATAACATCAGTGCCGTCGCCTTTGCCGTACCAGAAAACATCGTCACCATTGCCGCCAATAAGCGTATCATTGCCGCTGCCTAAGCCGCCCCAAAGTTGAGTATCGCCGCTACCTGCTCTAATGGTATTATTTTGAGAGTTACCGGCAAGAATCAAATCCTTGCTGTTTCTAGTTGCGTCAATTTCAACAATGGATGTACTGCCATAAACCGCTTTATTGCTGAAGATGTCCCAACCATTAAGCCAAACGGCGCCTACATAATCAGCACTGACCGTCATTTTTGTACTGCTGACAGTTAATCCGCTTGGTATTGTTGAGCTGCTTGATTCGGTATAAGTTCTTGTCGTTTCGTTGCCACTGCCGTCAACAGTAGTAATCAAATTTCCTTTGCTGTCTTTAATTCTGACACTTCCGGAGCTTGTGACTAATAAAACATCTTCGCCGTCAATATTTATATCAGTAACATCGCCGGTTACAAGTTTAACTTTGTCAGAGTACAAATAATTCGTTACAACATCATCACCTGTACCGACGTTGAGCCATACATTATCAATTTCATCTTCATCGTCAGTGAGGCTGATTGTGTCATTGCCTTCGCCGCCAAATACAGTAACGCCGCTGCCTTCAACATCAATATAATCATTGCCTGTATTTGCGAAAACTTTTACATGTGAGCCGTCAACCTCAATAGAATCATTGCCGGCACCACCGTTGACAGTAAAATTGCTACCTTCGCCAATCAGATAATCGGCACCGCCATTTCCATTGATCCGATATTTTTTGCCGTCATTTTCAATATAGTCAGGTTTTGAAGTTCCATTAATAGTTGTGCTGCTCTGATGAGTATCAATCGCTGTTTCAAGTCTGTCAATTAAAGCGTCAGTTAATTTTTCTGTCAACTTCTTTGCAAGTACAGAACTAAGAGCAGTGAGAATGATAGACATATTTAATCACTCCAATCAAAATTAATATAGAGATATGTTAATCATTATAGATTATCATTTGAGATAATGCAAGGTTGTATTTGATAGTATTCTGAAATCGCATTTACTAATCCGTCAATCGTATATTCATTTGCAACAATGTCGGCAGTAATGCCAAATTCTTTGAGCGTCGCTGCCGTAACCGGACCAATAGCCGCCGTCTTGATTCTTTTGAGTGCTTCAACATCAACACTTTTGAGCAGATTTTTAACGGTTGAGGAACTTGTAAAAGTCACTAAGTCAATATCATCTAAATCGATTTTATTTTCAACAGCGGAAATTGTTTTATAGACCGCTGCAATATCAACGTTTGCGCCGTGTGCTTTTAATTCGTCAGGTAAAATTTCTCTGGCTTCTTCAGCACGTGGAATTAAAATTTTTTTATTGTCAACTTTGTCTTTGAGTAATTCGACAAGCGCTTCGGCTTTAAATTCAGTCGGCACAAAATCCGCAATAAGTCCATAATTTGAAAGAGTCTGCGCTGTCTTTGAACCAATAGCTGCAATTTTCGCATTGTGAAGGCTGCGAGAATCACAATTTTTAAGTTTAAGACGATTAAAAAATTTGTTGACGCCATTTTCACTTGTGAATATTAAATAATCATAACTTTTAATTCTATCAATCGCCGCGTCAACTGTAGAATAATTATCCGTTGGCTCAACAATTTTAATTGCAGGAGATTCAATGCAATTCGCACCAAGTCTTGCAAGTTTTTCGGAAAGTTTTGAGGCTTGAGATTGTGCACGTGTGATTAAAATATTTTTACCAAAGAGAATTTTTGTATCATACCATTTGAGTTTATTTCTTAAATTTACGACATTGCCAATTAAAATTATTGCCGGTGCTGTAATATTTTTATTTTTAACATCTTCTGTCGCTTTCTCAACCGTTGTAATTAAAACTTTTTGTTGAGGCTGAGTTCCTCGTTGAATCACTGCGACCGGCGTATCTTTCAATTTGCCGTTGTCAATTAGCCTTTGCATTATAATAGCGATATTTTCAACACCCATTAAAAAGATCAGCGTATCAACTGCAGTTGCCAATTTGCTCCAATTTATATTTGAATTATCGCTCATTTCATGACCGGTAACAACGGCAAATGAAGTCGCGATACCTCTATGCGTGACAGGTATTCCTGCATAAGCCGGCACCGCAATAGCGGAAGTAATACCGGGCACAATTTCAAAGTCAATGTTGTTTTCAGCAAGCAGCAACGCTTCCTCGCCACCACGTCCAAATACAAACGGATCACCGCCTTTTAGTCTGACAATGTTTTTATAGCGTCCGCTCAAATCGACAAGTAATTTACTAATTTCCTCCTGCTTCATTGTATGCTTGCCCGGCGACTTGCCAACGTAAATTTTTTCAGCACCTTCAGTGGCAAATTGTAAAATTTTTTCATTCGCCAATCTGTCGTAAACTATAACATCAGCGCACTTAATCAAGTTACAGGCTTTCAAAGTTAATAATTCAACATCACCTGAACCGGCACCGACTAAATAAACTTTACTCAAAACTTCATCTCCTAAAATTTTAATCACACACTCCGCAGCGTTTACAATTCTCAAAACATGCCGCAGTTTTTTGCAGCTTATAAGCCTTTTCATACTCATTATACAGGTAACTTTTTGAAAATCCCATATCAAGCATATCCCAAGAAAAGACTTCATTTTTATCGCGCTGTCGATATAAATAAAAATCCGTGTCGATATTTAAAGACTTTAACGCTTGCCGAAATGCTTTAACACCGCCATTTTTATGCGCCATGTAAATAACTTCACCAATACGACTGTCGCCACGTGACAATATTCCTTGAATAAATGATTCTCGCGGCGATTCTGCTATTATTTCAACATTCTTGCGTTTGAGACCGTTGCGAATGACTTTAAGCGCTTCTTCCAAATATTTTTTATCAGCCATTGGCGACCATTGAAATGGAGTAAACGGCTTAGGTATAAACGGATTAACACTTAAAGTCAATTTGCCGCTGCATAAATTAATTTCCATAAAATCTTTAATTCGATTAGATAACTCGACAATCGCCTCAACGTCTTCAATAGTCTCAAACGGCAGACCAATCATAAAATAAAGGCGGAAGTTTTTTACTCCTGCCTCAATGCCCAATTTAACCGTTATAAATATATGTTCTTCTTCAATGCCTTTGTTTATAACTGCTCGCATTTTGACGCTTCCGGCTTCAGGCGCAATAGTCAACGTCTTAAGACCACTTGCAACGAGAGCATTAATCATTTCAGCAGTTACAGAATCGGCACGAAACGAAGCAACCGACATAGGCAAATTCGCATTATTAATGATTTTGCACAATTCATTAATCTGCGGATAATCGGAAATTGCTGCACCCATTAAACCTATCTTTTTGTTGAATTTCTTGGCGTCGTTGACTTCCTTAATGAGCGTCTCAAGTGAACGGTTACGCGGCTTTCTAAAACAATAACCTGCCATGCAGAAACGGCAATGACGTCCGCAGCCTCTCGCCGTTTCTATCAGATACATGTTAAACTCAGTATCATCTGTAATAATCACTGAATGTGCCAAAGCTTCATCGAGATTTTTAAGCCACTGACGGCGAATTTTTTTTTGCTTCACCGACGGAACATAAACGCCTTCAACCGTTGATAATCTTTGCAGAGTTTCAGAACGTGATAAGCCTTCTGCCTTTGCAGTATAAATTTCATCAAGCAGCGGCGGTAATATAACTTCGCCTTCACCTATTACGAATGCGTCAATAAAAATTGACAATGGTGTAGGATTAAATGTTGCACAAGGTCCTCCGGCTATTATTATTGGATCGAGTTCTCCGCGTTCACTTGCCAAAACTTTGACTTTGCCTAGTTCCAATATTTTCAACACATTAAAGTAGTCCGGCTCAAAAGATATTGCAAAACCAATTACACTGAATTTGAACAACGGCATTTGAGTTTCAAGACTCAACAGCGTTAAATGCGACTTTTCAATTTGTGTTAAGGTTTTATTTTCCGGCAAAAAGACTCTTTCACAACTTGTATCCGTTCGCTTATTCAACATGTCATAAATTATGTGTATTCCGAGATTTGACATACCGACATGATAGACATTCGGATAAACCAGCGCAAATTTATTTCTGCCACCTTTATGGATTACATAACCTTGCTCTTTTTGCAATTTTAATTTTAATTCGTTTTCCTGGTTCCAACTCATTAGTTGATTACCTCGATAAAACAACTCAATCTAATTTTAGATTATTAAGCATTATTTGTTGAACCGCCTACTATAGTTTTACGTATCATATCAACCGGAATGATTGTAAATGCCATTGCAAGCACAAATGCCCATTCGTTTGCAGTTAAACCAAAGCAGCGCAGAATTACACCACCGAAATAAGTCATGATAACTTGTACAACGGTAATTATACCCATGACCTTCAAAAATCCGGTGTTGCCGCCGATATTATCAAAAAGATTCAATCTGTCAGTACGTGCATTAAAGGCATTAAATACTGCCGTGAATATGAAGAAGGCAAAATAACCAGTCATCAGATACATGTTTGCATCTTCAGTGCCAATTCTGAAGTGCTCATGTGAAAAGCTGCTTAACAGGAAGAAAAGACCCATTGCAAATGACCACAGCGCTCCAACACCGATTGCACTGTACATGTAATTGTTAATAATTGGTTCATCGCGGCGCTTCGGTTTCTCGTCCATGTATCTGTCAAGTGCCGGTTCACCGCCAAAGGCTAATGCTGCTAAAGTATCCATAACCAAATTGACCCATAAGATTTGAGTTATCGTCAGTGGATTTTCAAGTTCAATAAGTGGACATACAAACGAAATTAAAACTGCTGCTACGTTAATTGTAAGCTGGAAGATGATAAATTTACGTATTGAGTTAAAAATTGTACGGCCATACAAAATAGCGCGTCCAATCGAACTGAAATTATCATCAAGAATAACTATTTCGGATGCTTCCTTAGCTACTTCTGTGCCGCCGCCCATTGCAAAGCCAACATCAGCTTTTTTAAGTGCCGGCGAATCGTTTACGCCATCACCTGTCATGCCTACAACTAAATTTAATTCCTGCGCCAATCTGACAAGGCGGCTCTTATCAGTCGGCAAGGCACGAGCGATAACCCTAAGTTTAGATAATTTCGTCTTAACTTCTTCGTCGCTCATTTCATTGAGTTCAGCGCTGGTTATTACAATTCCGTCATCAATTTCAATCAGTCCGGCTTCTTTCGCTATCGCATATGCAGTTTCTTTCCTGTCGCCGGTTATCATAACGACTTGTACGCCGGCTTTATGCACTTGCTCAATCGCCTTGATTGCGTCAGGTCTCACATCATCACGAATACCTGTAACTCCAACAAAGGTTAAACCGCTGTCTGGAATTTGTCCATTTTTAACTTCGCCGTCATATGTCACTAAAGCAAGAGTACGAATCGCTCTGTTTGCTAACTCATCAATTTTGGCGTTAATTGCGCTTGTCGAAGTCAATTTTTGTTTTTGTCCGTTACTGTCGTAATAATAACTGCACTTTTCCAAAAGTCTTTCCGGAGCACCTTTAATAAGCCAAAGGTTATAATCGCCGCTGACTTTTGCCATTGAATACTTTTTAGCGCTGTCAAAAGGTACCGTCTCGCCAACAGTTACAGTCGGCGGTTCATCTTTGCCAATTACAAAACCTAAAAGCGCTCTATCAGTCATGTTGCCGCCGACAATCTCATTGCCAGTTATGACTGCGCCGCTGTTAAATCTCACTGAAAGCGATATGAGTTGTTGAACCTTCTTGCTGAGTTTATCAAAAGTATCAGTGAAAGTCGCTGTGCCATCGAGAAAAGTAACGACCTCAAGTTGACCTTTTGTAATTGTACCGGTCTTATCACTGAAAAGTAAATTAAGTGAACCTGCCGTTTCAATACCGCTGATTTTACGCACTAAAACATTATCTTTGAGCATTTTGCCCATATTCTGTGCCGAAACTATAGCTATCATTAATGGCAAGCCTTCAGGAACAGCCATAACAATAATGATAACCGCAAGCATGACTGCTTCAACTACAATATTCAACACGTTCATTGGATCAGCACTGCAATAAGCTATTGATGCCGCAATGTCAAAACCGTTATGAATTACAATCTTGTCGAAGATGTAGGCAAGTGCGATTGCAACACCGCCAATATAACCAAATTTACTGATTTGTCCTGCTAAATCGCCAAGTTTAAGTTTAAGCGGGGTATCTCTATCTTCATCAGTCTGCAGCTCACCTGCAATTTTACCATAGAGCGTGTTGTCACCGAGCGTTACAGTTCTCATAACTGCATTGCCGCCTGCAACTACAGCGCCACGAAAACACTTATGGTGATTTAAAAAGTCCGTACTTTGTGCTGCTTCTGCGTCTGCTGCCTCATCAAGTGCAGGTGTCTTGGTTTCTTCCTTAGCTTCGCCGTTGAGTATTGATTGGTCAACTTGTATTGAGCCGTCAATTACTACGCCGTCTGCAGGTATCTTGTCGCCGGTCTGCAGCAATACACAATCGCCAATAACTATGTCATTAATTGGTATCTCAACTATTTGTCCATTTCTATAAACTTTGCACTTAATCAGTGAAGCTTCTGCTTGTAATGCCTGAAATGCTGACTCATTGCGATACTCTGAAAACGTCGATACGCCGGTTGCAAGAATAACTGCCATTGCTATACCTACTGATTCATACCATTCAGATTTTCCCATGAACGCAAAAAAGACATTAAGCACTAAAGCAAATATCAAAATTTTAATTATTGGATCATCAAAATTGCCTTTGAGTTTATCCCAAAAGCCTTCTCTAGCCTGTTCGGTTATTCGATTGTCACCGAATTTGGCTTTCGATTCAGCCACTTGAGCGTCTGTCAAACCTGTTATTTTCAATTTAAATCACTTCCTATTTACATTGTCTCTTGCAAAACACGTAAGATTATATATTCTATCTTTAATTAAGTCAATTAAATTTTTTTTAAATTAATTCGTTGTGTTAAATAAACTGCAACAAAAATCGTATTTCAAACAGAAAAATTTTTTTGACAATCTGCTATTAAATCGTTTAATATATCATTATTTTAATGAGAAATTTTCAGTCAAGAGGTGAGATAAGATTGGAAATAAACATTGGAAGAGATGGAATTAAAAATACTGATGAACCGGTAGCGTTGATATATTACGGAAGGTATGAAGTAAATTCTTGGTCACAGCTCTTTTATGCAGCAGTTAAAGCGCTTTTTATAGAATATCCGGAAGTTATAAATAGATTAATCAGTAAAGAACCTAATCGCGTACTTTATTTGCGAACAACGACAATCGACATGAAAGAGCCGATGAGGATAAGTACAATTTTATATCTTGATGTGAGCCGAACACCGCTCGAAATTGTTTCAGCTATTAGGGAAATTTTTGCCAGAGCTGAAGTCTTAAATATAAATATGAGTATTGAAATTAGACGCGCTGAAGAATCTGATAAAATTCAAAAAAAATATTTAACTCAAGAATCACAGATAATTCAATCAAAACAAAATTCGACTTTGATTGCTCCAAAATTAACTCCAAATGTTATGTCAGATATTTCGAAGACAACTCCAGTTTTGACTCCAACAAAAATTTTGCCGCCGTCACCGCCTAATTTAGAAGTACCGTCATTCATGAAAAGCCAATCCATTCGCAAGGCAACAATGAAGGAAAACTACATTGAACAAATGAAATATTTAGCGCAAATGTATCCAAAGCAAATGAAGGCACAAATCGGAAAGTTTCTTAACCACAGGCGAATTACTCTTGCTGAATCCGGATATAGATATTTTATCGAAGAAGTTGAAATTGGAGCAGGTTTAAGTGTCGAAATTAATTTCACTGATGAACAACTCAAGGAAAATCTTACTTATTACAATAAATTATTTTTGAAGTGAAAATTTTTTATTAAAAGCGGCGTGAACACCCGCGAATTAATCGAGGGAAGAAACGCCCAAAAATTTGTTGACTTTGCTTCTAAAAGTCTGTAAAATTAAATTACTCAAACGGTTAGCCCTTCCGTACAAAAAGGATACAAAGAAACACGGCTCGAAAAAAAGTCGTTTGGAGCAAGCACTCGCCCTTGCCGCAGCGCGACACTTAGAGATAAAATCTCTGGACTAAGTGAATCGTGACGGGTACAAAAGAAGCTGCGAAAGTCGATGGGAAAAGATAGTGGGGAGACCTGCGGAAAGGTGGTACAAAGTATAGAATTGAGTATGAAAAGTAAGCTGAATCTCCGCAAGGAAGGACAGTGTAGGGGCGTATTGGCGACGCCTTTGAGATAAGGCTATCCACGTAGTGGAGGAAACTTAAAAAGCAAACTTCTCAAGAATCTCTCGACTTTAGTCGTTAGAAGTCCAAGCTCTAGAATATATTAAAATTTTTTGCTATAATACTTTCAGCGTGTATGTAAAATATATTTTTGGAGGTTTTGTTATGAAATACGTTTGCAGTGTTTGCGGTTATGTCCATGAAGGCGATGCACCGCCTGAACAATGTCCGATTTGTAAGGCTTCGGCTGACAAGTTTGTTGAGCAGAGCGGCGATCTCGTTTTTGCTGACGAGCATGTTGTTGGCGTTGCAAAAGGCGTTGACGAAAAAATTCTTGAAGGTCTCCGCGCTAATTTTACAGGTGAATGCACTGAAGTTGGCATGTATCTGGCAATGAGCCGTGTAGCACATCGTGAAGGTTATCCTGAGATTGGTGAGGCTTTCCGCCGCTATGCACTTGAAGAAGCCGAGCATGCCGCTAAATTTGCCGAACTTCTTGGCGAAGTTCTTAGCGACTCAACAAAAGAAAATCTTAAGGCACGTGTTGCGGCTGAACATGGCGCTTGTCAAGGCAAAAAAGATTTGGCAGCACTCGCCAAGAAACTCAATCTTGATGCAATACATGATACCGTTCACGAAATGGCAAAAGATGAGGCAAGACACGGCAAAGGCTTTAAAGGCTTACTTGATCGTTATTTCGGTAAATAATTTAAAACAGGCCATAAAAATCATTTCAATATAAATAAAACCTCTTGCTGTAGAATATTCCTCTACTTCAGGAGGTTTTTTTATTGTCAATTTTGATATTCAATTTCTATGTCTGATAATTGAAACTGCAGCCGCATCGAAAACGCCGTTAATCCCTGCTGAAGGTTTTTGCAAATTGATTTTTACGGTTTCAATCTGATAAAACTTTTCAAGAATTGTCTGTGCAATATCTTCTGCAACAGTTTCAATTAAATTTCTTGGTTTTCCTGTGACAACTGTTTTAATTTCGTTGAAAACGCTTACATAATCAACAGTGTCTTTAATATCATCACTCTTAGCCGACTTAGATAAGTCCAAAATTAATTCTGCATCGACTTTGAAAACTTGTCCGCGTTGCCGTTCCTCATCGCTGCAGCCGTGATGTCCAAAAAATTCCATGCCCGTCAATAAAATTTTATCTGTCATAAAATCACTCCAAATTGTTCAATTTCGACGATTATATTATAAAGTTATTTCAAAATCAACTATAACTAAAAATCAAAATTTTTTATATAAGTAATTTCAAATTTAACTTTAAATAATAACGATAAAATTGTATAATGATTGCATGAATAATAAAATTTATACAATTAATTTTTTTATCGGCGTTATCATTGGAATGATCTTATTGACGTTCGTAATTTGGCTGATTCCAGAAAAAAGTTATTTTGACGGCGAATATCCTTCTTGGCGGCAACAAAAAGATTATACGCATACGGAAGGTAATGAATCGCAAATAATTTTTCTTGGCGATTCTGCATTTAAAGCTGCGGTAATTCCTGCGTTGATTGATAATTCGGCTTATAATCTTTCGTTAGGCGGCGCCGGAGCAATAGAAATGTATTACACACTAAAAAATTATTTGGAACATCATCCTAAGCCGCGAGAAGTGTTTATCTCAATAGCACCTATGCACTTCATATATCTTGACCGCTACCGTGATAGAACGCTTTACTTTCATTTTTTGGCGCCAAATGAGCAGATTGAATCTCAATTAAAAATTTTTAAATATGATGACATTGCACTGATTGATAAGTTTTCTTTAATGTTGGAAAATCTGCAATTTATGATTAAATTTCCAACTAAATATTTTCAAACAATCAAGACGAGTGAACTAAATCGCGGCTCAATCAACGAAGAAAATTATCAACAAGTTGCCTCTGAACGAGGACATATGCTCTTTGGACACGATCCCGATTGGTACAATCATTATGTTCCGCATGAACAATTAACCGTTGATTTTCATCTGTTGCGAAGTACAGATTTTTATATGAAGCGGCTTTTGAAATTGTGTACTGATAATCAAATTTCTGTTCATGTTGTGCAGACGCCGATTAATAAAATGACTTATGCGACGGCGCAGGAACATAATTATTTTTCGCCGTATTTGGAATATTTAAAGGGCTTATCAAAAGAATTTAACATTGATATTGAGACAAGTTTAAATTTTTATGACGTTGAACTATTTGGCGACCATTTACACTTGAATGGGGAAGGTGCTAAAATCTATACGGATAAATTAAAACAAAGATACAAAATAAAAAATCAGTAATTTTTGTTATAATTATAATTTTAAAAACTCTATTGACTTGTAGAAAAGTTACTATTAGAATAAAATTATAAGGAAGTGATTATTTTGTCAATAATGGAAATCAAAAAAATGGGAGAGCCTGTTTTAAAACAAATTTGCACTCCAGTTGAGAAAGTTAATAAAAAGATTAGAACGCTGCTTGATGATATGGCTGAAACAATGTATAAATACGAAGGTGTCGGAATTGCTGCGCCGCAAGTTGGCGTACCGATTCGCGCAATCGTCGTTGATATTGGAAAGAAGCGCTATGATATTATAAATCCGGTCATTACTGAACGTGAAGGCAGCATTGTCGATTCTGAAGGCTGTCTTTCTTTTCCCGGCGTTTATGGCGAAGTTGAGAGAGCCGAAAAAGTTAAAGTTGAGTATACAAATCGTTACGGCAAGCGGAAATTTATTGAGGCAGAAGGCTTAATGGCGCGTTGTCTTCAACACGAAGTAGATCATTTGGACGGGCATTTATTTATTGAAGTTGCTAAAAATATTACTACAGGATCGAAGAAAGATGAATAAACTAAAAACAATATTCATGGGTACACCGGAATTTGCCGTGCCTTGCCTTAATTTGCTGAAAAATAAAGTAGATTTAACTGCAATAGTGACGCAGCCTGACAGACCTCGCGGACGTGGACACAAATTAACACCTTCGCCGGTTAAAATTTGGGCAGTTGAAAATCAAATTTCAGTGTTGCAGCCTGAGCGAATCAAAACGGAAGATTTTATAAATCAATTAGCGGAATTGCAGCCGGATTTAATCGTTGTCGTTGCCTTTGGTCAAATATTATCACAAAAAATTTTAGATTTGCCAAAATTCGGTTGTATTAACGTTCACGCTTCACTATTACCAAAATACAGAGGCGCAGCACCTATCGAATGGTCATTAATTAACGGCGAAACTAAAACAGGCGTTACAACTATGTTAATGGACGCAGGTTTAGATACAGGCGATATGTTAATATCTCGTGAAGTTGAAATTCCTAGCGATATGATATTGCCTGAACTTAAAGATAAATTGATGACTTTGGGTGCTGATGCTTTAAATGAAACGATTGATAAACTTATTGAAGGCACTTTGAAACGTCATAAGCAAAATGACAGCCTTTCAAATTATGCACCAATGTTGACGAAAGAGACAGGCTTAATTGATTGGGATAAATCCGCGAGTGAAATACATAACCTTGTTCGTGGTCTTTACGGCGGAGCTTATACGATTATCAACGGACAAAAATATAAAATTTACCGCACAAAAATTATTAACGATAAACTTGAGATTTTGGAAATACAGGCGCCAAATTCCAAAAAGTTATTATTCGCT
>CAJOHI010000023.1 GCA_905234365.1 uncultured Selenomonadaceae bacterium
CAATGAAAGTAAGGATTCGGAAGCAGCATGAGCATTTTGCGCGTATTTCAATGTATTAGGCTCATGGCTTTCACGTAAAATCATTTCGTTCATTCCAATGACTGCATTAATCGGCGTCCTAATTTCATGTGACATATTTGCCAAAAATGCACTCTTTGCCTGGTTAGCCTGGTCTGCTTCCTGCTTCTCTCGTTTAAATTCATCTGACTTTTTTGCTTTTTCATTTAGCAGAAACATATAAATGCTGGCGATTAAAAACAACATTAAAAGCAATGAAGTTACTACGAGTATCATAACATTTGTTCGAGAAATATTTCCTGCAACTGCACTCCAAGGAATGAATCCGACCATTGAGCAATTTGTTTGAGGAAGATCAGCACCAAATAAAAAGTATCTGCCACGTGTTCCTTCATAATAAATAGCGGCAGAACGATTTGTTGCTAATTTTCCGCGAACTTTTTCAAAACCTTCCAAAATTGTCGGATCTGAAAAAAAGTCCCTATCTGAATCGCCATAGTTAATATAAGGTACAATAATTTGACCGTTGCGCTCTTGAATGAGTAAACGTCCGTCAGAATTATATTCAGATAAACCAAACAGTTGAGTCAAAATCCTGTCAGGATAAAGTCTATAAATTATATTATGAACATTTTGACCATTAAAAACCGGCACAGCAAACAGAAGACCTTTTCCAATACAATAATCCATAACGTCATTGCCGCGAGAAGCCATTATCAATCTTGGAAAATCTGTTTTTGATACTGCCATTCCATGAATAGATCGTCCATTCAATTGCAATAATCCAACAATTACACCGGAATTTGCTTTATTCAATTCAGATAAAACATTTAATTCCGTATCTCGTCCTGGATGTGTACTCAAGTAATTTGCGGCAAAATGTAATTCTGTCAATTCCTTGCTAAAACGTTCTTCGGCAACAACCGACATATCCGCTGTCTGTTTGGCAATGGTTTGCTCAAGAGTGTTATTAAGCATGTTGCCAACTTTATGCTGCATTAAAATGCCTACCGCAAGCAAACATATAATTAAAGCGGAAAATCTAAACAAAAAATTTTTATACTTGAAAAGTAGCATTTTACTTGTATTCTTTTCATTCAAGAATTTCCACACCCTTCACCAGCCAATTTATACGCTCAAGAAGTGTACGATCACTTATAACATCGCCTTCAGCACATTGCAAATTTCCTTTGTTGTCATACAACGGCCCTTGAAAAATAAATTTGCCATTTACAAGTTCCTGTTTTAAAGATTCAATTTTTTCCTGCATTTCCGGCGTAACAGCAGCCGAATAATCAGAAAGTACAATCGTACCTTCCTGCACACCAACCCAGTGATTTTTTAGTGAACTCAATTCGCCTTTCAAATAGCGCTGAATAATATCTTGATAAAATAAATCCCAGCGGCATACCAGCGAAGTTAAATAATGCTCTGAATATCCGTCAAGAATCGCATTATAAGCAATGAAATCAACGCCAAGTTCTTCCGCAACATTAGCAACCGTTGCTTCGTCTTGGTGATAAGTAAGCACGTCAGCACCTGCCTGTTTGATTAAACGTCGCGTGTGTTCAGCTTCAACTTGCTCATTTTCCCAATCACCGGTCCACATAACGAGAACTTTTGCCTTCGGATTGGTACGCTGAACACCGAGAGTAAAAGCATTGATACCGCGACAAACTTCAGAATTATTGGGCATTGCCGCAACGTAGCCAATTACATTTGATTTAGTTTTCATGCCGGCAAGAGCGCCACAGAGATAACGTCCTTGATACATTCTAGCAAAGCAAGATGTTATATTTCGTGAATGAACTTCCGCAGAATTGGTGGCAAATGCAATATTAGGATAATTATCTATAGTTTCTTTTGCTTCAGTTGCATAAAAATAACTGGTAAGGAAAATCATTCCAACGCCCTCGTCTATTAAACCTTTAATCGCAGGTACACATTGAGCGCTATTTTCCTTGACATTATCACGAACTAAAAGTTTAATTCCGAATTTATCACAAGCAGCTTTTATTCCGTTGTAATGCGAAGCGTTCCAACCTGCCTCGTTAATATCACCAAGAATTATAAAACCAACGGTTTCGTGCTGTTTATTATCTGTATCTATTTCAAATCCAAACATTAAAACTAATATGATTGTCATTGCAACGCAGCCGCCAAGTGCAAATAATATTCTGAGATGCGGATCCTTCGGCGAAATATTCAAATCATCACCTCAAACGAATATAAATATAAAGAATGATGATGAAATTATAGCATTGTTGCAAGTAATTTTCAATAGCTCAAAAATAATGAACAGATAAAACAAAAACTGATAACTACACTATGAAGATATTTAATTAAATAATTGTTAATTCAATTCTTATTTGCGGCTTTTATTGCGATTTATTAAAAAATTTGCTATAATCTAAATGAAATTTTTCAATATTTATTACATAGGAGTGATTCAGATGTCAAATCAAAATAGCATTGCAGAAAAGGCTGCAGAATTAAAAAATTCAGTTGTCAATAGTGTTGAAAATAAGATTGACGAAACGAAGGAAGTTAAGGAAAATATTGTAAATGCCATTGACGAAGGCAAACGCACTGCGGAGACAAAAATCAACGAGACTAAACAAAATATTGCTGACAGAATCGACAACGAAAAGAAATTTGCTGAAAATAAAGTCAGCGAGGTTAAACAAAATATTACTGACAAAGTAAATGAAGCAAGCGCGGCGGTTGACGGTATTCGAAATGCTGTTGCCGGTCAAATTTCAAATCTTGCTGCGAAAATTTCTGCTGATGATAAAAAGGCTTAAAAATCCATTAGGAGGCATTAATTGTGGCTAAAGTAAAAAAAATTTTAGTGCCTGTTGACGGTAGTGTACAAGGTTGCAAGGCGACAGATGAGGCAATTTTTTTAGCTCAAAAATTTAATGCAAAGTTGGATTTTGTCTACGTCGCCAGTGAAATTAATAAGGACATACCAAGCCATTTGATTTTTGATAGAATTGAGATGAAATTGCCAAAAAATCTTGAAGTTGCAAAACACGTTGAGACAGGCGCAATTCACAAGGCGATACTTAAAGTTGCAGAGTTAGAAGGTAGCGATATGATTATTATGGGTAGTCGAGGTCTCGGTCTCTTTAAGGGTGCAATTCTTGGCAGCGTCAGCCAAAAGGTCGTTGAAGAAGCCAAAATTCCGGTTATGGTAATTAAATAGCTATTCCGCATTGAGAGGATTAAAAATTTAATGAAGAGAATTTTAGTACACCACAAGAGGAATGAAACCGCCGTCGCAGTCGTTAAAGATAACAAGTTGATTAATTATTATGTCGATTTTGACAACAATCCTCATCTTCTCGGAAATATTTACAAAGGTAAAATTCAAAACTTCCTGCCGGGCATGCAGGCAGTTTTTGTTGATATTGGTCAGGAAAAAAACGCATTTTTGCAACTCAGCAAGAATCAAAAATATGAAATCGGTCAGGATATCGTGATTCAAATTAAAAAAGAGGCAATAGGAACCAAAGGACCTAGAGCCACTACTGCACTTTCAATTCCTTCCAAAAATGTCGTTTTGTTGCCAAATGTCAAATATATTGGAATTTCTCACAAAATTGAAAATAGCCACCGCAAAAGATTATTGGAAATAGCACGAAAGGCAAATCTTAAAAACGCTGGTTTGATAATTCGTACTGCTGCCGCTGAATGTGATGAAAATACTCTGGTGAGTGAAATTCACAATGTATATAAATTTTGGAAGTCCATTGAACGCAGTCTTCCCAAAAAAAAATCGCCGACACTTTTGTACAGCGATAATACTTTAATGTCAAAAATCATTCGTGATGAATTTACAAATGATGTAGATGATTTTTTAATTGACAGTTTTAAATTAAGCCGTCAAGTTTACAAATTAGTTAATCATATATCGCCGAATCTTTCCGATAGAATTTGGCGGTATACTGACGAAACTCCAATTTTTGAAAAGTTTCACATTGACGCCGAAATTGCAAAACTTAGTCAGCGTGAAGTTGAATTGCCTTCCGGCGGTTTCATTGTGATTGATAAGACTGAAGCATTGACGGCAATCGACGTGAATACCGGTCATTTTGTTGGCGATTTAAATCTTTCTGACACGGTTTACAAAGTCAATATTGAGGCAGCAGAAATGATTTTAACTCATCTCAAGTTACGCGACATTGGCGGAATAATTATTGTTGACTTTATTGATATGCCTAAAGAGGCACACAAAGAAGGACTTTTAAAATTTTTGCGTAATGAAGCGAAAAAAGATAGAGTCAAAACGAAGATTATTGACATGACGCCGCTTGGCCTTGTCGAAATTACTCGGCAGCGTGCAAAGTGATAAATTATAAAACTACGACTCTATTGCGTCCGGTTTCTTTTGCCTTGTATAAAGCATTGTCAGAACGTATAAATACATCTTCTTCGCTTTCGCCAATCTTTGCCGCCGTAACACCGACGCTTACTGTTCGTTGACCAACACCGGTAAATTCATGTTCTTCAACTTCGCGCCGCAGTCTTTCCGCAACTTTTTGCGCTCCGACTGAATCATAACCTGGCAACAGCACAATAAATTCTTCGCCACCCCAGCGTCCGGCGGCTTCGTCGTTGTCCTCATTAACTTGATTATGAATTATCTTTGCAACTTCTCTTAGCACCATATCGCCGGTGGCATGTCCATAAGTGTCGTTGACCTTCTTGAAAAAGTCAATATCAACCATTATAAGTGCAACGGTGCTGCCTTTAGCTTTCGCGTTGACAAATGCGTTGTGTATTCTCTGTTCAATCTCGCGTCGATTAAATAATTGTGTTAATTCGTCTGTAAGCGCCATGTAACTTAATTGAACGTTCATCGTCTGAAGCTGTCTATTTAAAATTGACATTTGTTGATAAGCACTGTTGAGCGAAGAAGTTGTCTTTTCAACAAATGTTGCCATTCTTTTCAGCATGGAAACTTCTTTACTTGCAAATATTTTTTCATCTTCAAACGGCTCTAACTCAATGCCTTCACCTTCACGCATTGCAATTAACATAAATGTACATTCGTTATGAATAATTCCGGCTTTGACTCCGTAGAGTTCGCCTTCAGAAAAGAAACCTGCCGTTGACGGAAATTTATCAAATGGACCAAGTTCAATGTCAATGCCTGTGTTCCAAAATGCCTTACGTAAAATACAATCATAAATCAGCACAACTTCCGGTTTAAACTGCCTGACTTTTTCGCGGCAGTTTTTTATTTCCTCGACAATTTCGCCAGGATTTCCATAAGTAAGCCTTATTTTGCGACCTTGAGGTATTCCGGCATTAGATATTATATAACCTTCTTTGGTACATTCTGCCGGTATCCTTAAAACGTCGTGATTATATTCCTGCGTTATAAATGGAAAACCTATCGTATTTGCCACAAAATTTTCATCATTAGGTATTTCCAAAAAGTGATTGTAAACCTCGTAAGCCGGTTTATTATTAATTTCCTCAACCACTCTTGTCGTGGATTTTGTAACTTCTAATTGCATGCCCAAAGGTTTCCAGCCAAGTACGCGATATAAATTGACGTGTAAATCATCACTAAGATAAATTACAACTACAGCACCACTTTTTACGACGCCATTTTTTGACAGAATAAAAGCCTGCTCGCGTATATCCTCGTTTGCATTTGGAATTACACCCATTACATTTGAACCGAATACGGTAATATCCTTGTCATTGAAATGTATGCCGCCTAGAAATTTCCTTGCATCGAATTTAAGCAAAGTTGTAAATAACTCAACAGCTCTTGTATCTTTACGCCTGTCAATTTCGCCGCATATTACATTAGAAATTACACCTTCATAACCGCGACCAAATTCATAAGTCAATGTTTCAAGTTTTGTCTTGTCAAAAAGAGTGATAACGAAAAGATGTTTGCCTTCCATAACGTGTGCATTAACTATACTGCCATTGCTGCCGCAGCCGACTATCACAGCCATAGGCAGTCCTTGACGCAGCGTCTCTGAAAATTCTTCGACCTTTTCCAATTTCCATTCAATCAAAAAGGCGCGAACCAATACGCTCTTTGGTTTTTCTATCTCAATTTTTTCTTTGATTTCCTTTAGCTTTGACTTTAGTTCCGAACTGCTTTCTGCCGTCACTAAATACTGTCTCATAAAATCACTTCCTTGAAACATTGTCATATAATTAATTTATCTTCAAAACACTTAATTAAATATTCATACAATTTATTATAATTTATTATTTAGCTAAAATCAAGATGTTGACAGCAAAATTGAATTAATTTAAAATAATGTCGTTAAAAATTTTATATAGGAGTGTTTTAAATTGTCAATCGTTAAAGATATGTCATTAGCAGCGAGCGGCACTGACAAAATTAATTGGGTTAAAAACTTTATGCCGGTGCTCAATGCAATAAACGAGGAGTATAGCAAGTCAAAACCGTTTGCAGGTTTAAACGTTACGATCTGTTTGCACCTTGAAGCAAAAACAGCTTACATGGCTCAAGTATTTCATCAAGCTGGAGCAAACGTCTCAATTTGCGGCTCAAATCCACTTTCAACTCAAGATGATGTTTGTTCCGGACTTGCTCAAAGCGGCGTTAATGTTTTCGCTACTCATGCCTGTACTGAAGATGAATATTTTAATTATATTGAAAAGTCTCTTGAAAATCCTCCGCATATAATTATTGATGATGGCGGCGATCTCGTTCATTTGCTGCACACAAAACGTCAAGATTTAATTGCCAATCTCTACGGCGGCTCCGAAGAAACAACAACCGGTGTTAATCGCCTAAAAAAACTTGATTCGGACGGCGAATTAAAATTTCCGATGATTGCCGCAAATGATGCTTATATGAAATATCTGTTTGATAATCGCTATGGAACAGGTCAATCAACTTTTGATGGAATTATGAGGACAACGAATCTCGTTATTGCCGGAAAAACTGTTGTAATTGCTGGTTACGGCTGGTGTGGCAAAGGTGCTGCAATGCGTGCTCGCGGTCTCGGTGCAAATGTCGTTATCACCGAAGTAGACCCAATTAAGTCTATTGAGGCAGTTTTTGACGGCTTTAGAGTTATGCCGATGAATGAAGCTGCAAAGATTGGCGACTTATTCTTGACGCTGACAGGCTGTAATGATGTCATTAATAAAAACCACTTTGCGGTCATGAAAAATGGCGCAATGCTTGCCAATGCCGGACATTTTGACGTTGAAATTAATATTCCGGATTTGGCGTCAATGTCTTCATCTCGCAGGACAGTTAAGCCTAACATTGAGGAATTTGTCGTCAATGACAAAAAAATTTATCTGCTTGCGGAAGGTCGACTCGTCAATCTTGCAAGTGGTGACGGACATCCGGCAGAAGTTATGGATTTATCTTTTGCTGTACAATTTTTCTCGGCGTTGCACATTCTTAAAAATCATGAAAATCTTGAAAATCACGTTTACTTATTGCCGGAAAATATTAATATCGACATTGCAAAAATTAAATTAAAAGCATTAGATGTTGAAATTGATTCATTGACTGAACAACAAAAAAAATATCTCGGTCTTTAAACTGAGATTTAAAATTAAAAAATTTATTGTATAGTCTGCTAACTGGCAGGCTTTCTTTTTTATAACTATTAACTATAATTTAAATTTTTGAACTTCTTTTTGCAATTCGTTTGCCATATGAGCAAGACCTGTAGCGGCGTTTGCAATTTCATGTACAGAGGCAGTTTGTTGTTCAGTTGCGGCACTTACGGTTTCAGCTTCTTCTGCTGAACTTTTGCTGCTGTCTTCAATACTGCGAATGTTATTTACAATTTGCTCACCATTTTCAGCCATAGAGCGAATCGCCGAAGAAATATCTTGAACTTGTGCAGAAACTTTTTCGACAATATCTATAATCTTTCCGAGTGCATCTCCCATAGAAATTATATTTTCAGTACCGACGCGAACTTCTTTACTGCTGCGATCCATATCCGCGATAGCCTTTTCGGTGTCTTCTTGAGATGCCTGAACCAAATCAGAAATTTTTTGAGCTGCCTCACGTGAAGACTCGGCCAATTTACGAACTTCATCAGAAACAACTGCAAAACCGCGACCATGTTCACCGGCACGAGCCGCCTCAATCGCTGCGTTTAATGCCAGCAAATTGGTCTGTTCGGCAATTCCACTTATAGTATCGACAATCTGTCCAATTTCTTTGGAACTCTCGCCAAGTTTTGCAACAGCTTCCGTTGTTTTTTTCGACGATTCTTCGATTGATTTTATTTGATTTATAGCTTCCTCTAAAGTTTTACCGCCTTCACGAGCAACATCAGAAGCTGAACGACTTTGAGTTGCTGCACTGTCCGCATCTGCGGCAATGGTTTTAATCGTCTCGTTAAGTCTGTCAATCGCATCTGAAGTTGAATTAACTGCATCTAGCTGCATATTTGTACCTTCTGCGACTTTAACAATAGATTGTGCAACTTGATTTGCTGCAAGTGCTGATTGGTCCGTCGTTGAATTTAATGATTCTGCCGAAGAAAGTAAATTTTGTGCATTTTCGCTGACTGACTTCATAACTTTTGAAACACTTGTACGCATTTCCTGCAACGCTCTGCCTAATACTCCAAGCTCATCATCTGAAGTTATTTCTGACGGACGATTTCTAAAGTCACCTTTTGCCAAATCATGAACCTCATTCATCATAACGCTTAATGGCGCCATAACTTTGTTTACGGTCACAAGAATGCCTACAAATATTAAAATTAATATTACGAGTGAAATTCCTGCCATTATTTTTAACATGTTATTTACAGGTGCTAAAAGTTCATCTCTGTAAGCGATAGTTGACATTCCCCAACCGGTTGAAGAAATTTGATTGTAAAATGCTATCATATCTTCGCCGTCTTTATTTGTAAATCTGTAAACGCCGTCTTGACCCGAAAGCATTAATTTTCCAAGTTCAGTAATTGCAGGATCGCTGTCATCAAAAATCTTTTTTTTCATTATAGCTTCTTTATCGGGATTTACAATATAAGTTCCTTCTTTTGAAACGAGCAGGCTATAACCATTTTCGCCATATTTGATCGCCTCAACCTTATCAATAACGGACTGAACATAAATTGCTGCCAAAATGCCGGCGCTGTATTGTCCTTGAGTATTTTTAATTAGTGATATTGCATTTACAATAATTTTGCCTGTTGCCTGAGAAATAACAGGACTTGTCATGAACGATTCTTCTTGACTTGTCATCATTTGCTTATACCAGGCTTTGTCTGCATTTTTCATTAATTTGTAGCCGTTGTGAGTGTAACCATGAGTGTCACCGCTTCCGTCCATAGCTGCCCAACTTACACTGTCATAAACACCAGGATATTTTTTATCCATTAATTCAAGACGATAAATATTATTTTGATTTAACAACTCTACATTCATTGTTTTTGAGCCAACATTTGAAGCATAAGCCTGCGTTTCAAGTATTCTTGTATCAAGCCAGCCGCTTATCGCTTCGCTTACCTCTTTAGTATTTTGCATACTGCTTGTAATGATCTGTTCTTTAAATGTTGAGTCCATATACTTAAAAATAACGCCGGAAAGAATACAAAGACCAATAACAACTATTGGAAGGACGAGAAGTAAAATTTTACCTTTGACGGTTCGCATGTTCATTTCAAAACCTCCTAATATTTAATTTTAGACATATTATATCATACCAGAAACTTTATGTCAGTTATATAAAATTATTTTATTCGATTAACATACATTTCTTTTCTTGCAATGAACTTCAATTCCTGTTATAATCTGACTTGCTGATTATAAAGAATTTCTAAAGGAGCGAATTTTTTTATGCCTGTTATGGAATACCTTGAGCGCAATGCCGAAATTTACGGCGATGAAGTTGCGCTTGTTGAATTAAATCCTGCCGAGCCGGAGGATAGACGAATGAGCTGGAAAGAATACAGCCTCATTGAATCTAATAGATTTGAACCTTATCGCCGCGAGATTACTTGGTCAGTTTTTAATGAAAAGGCTAACCGTTGTGCCAATCTTTTGTTGGAACGTGGCGTTCGCAAAGGTGAAAAGGTTGCAATTATAATGTATAACTGCCTTGAATGGCTGCCAATTTACTTTGGAATTTTAAAGACCGGCGCTATTGCTGTGCCGTTTAATTTTCGATACGACGCTGATGAGATTCTTTATTGCGCTGAACTTGCAGAAGTCGATGTTATAATTTTTGGAAGCGAATTTATTGGCAGACTTGAGGCACATGCTGAAAGATTGAGTCAAGGACGATTGTTAATTTATGTCGGCGATGGTTGTCCAAGTTTTGCAGAAAGTTATCATATGCTCGTTGCTAACTGCTCAAGTGCAAAACCTAATGTTGAGCAGATTACTGATGATGATTTTGGCGCAATTTATTTTAGTTCAGGAACAACTGGATTTCCAAAAGCAATATTGCACAAACACCAATCACTGACGCAAGCGGCACAAATGGAACAGAAACATCATTTAACTTCACGTGAAGATACATTCCTTTGTATACCTCCGCTTTATCATACCGGTGCAAAATTTCATTGGATGGGAAGTCTCGTTGCAGGCAGCAAGGCAGTTTTACTTAAAGGCACTAAACCGAAAGTAATTTTGGAAACGGTATCAAATGAAAATTGCACAATCGTTTGGCTGCTCGTTCCTTGGGCACAGGACATTTTAGATGCACTCGACAGTGGCGAATTAAAATTATCTGATTATAATTTAAAACAATGGCGACTTATGCACATCGGTGCACAACCTGTACCGCCATCATTGATTCAGCATTGGAAGGAATATTTTCCTCATCACGATTATGATACAAACTACGGCTTATCAGAGTCAACAGGTCCTGGCTGCGTTCATCTTGGTCTTGAAAATATCAGCAAAGTTGGAGCGATCGGCGTACCCGGTTATCGCTGGCAATGTAAAATCATTGATGAAAACGGTTCTGAGGTTAAGCGCGGAGAAGTCGGCGAATTGTGCGTCAAAGGTCCTGGCGTAATGACTTGTTATTACAATGACGAAAAGGCTACCGCTGAAGTTCTTAAAAATGGCTGGCTTTTAACCGGTGATATGGCTATGCAGGACGAAGACGGCTTCTACTTCCTTGTTGACAGAAAGAAAGACGTTATTGTAAGTGGCGGCGAAAATATTTATCCGGTACAGATTGAAGATTTTTTGCATAAATTTGATAAAGTAAAAGATGTTGCTGTTATTGGACTTGCTGACAGGCGACTTGGCGAAATTGCAGCGGCGATCATTGAAATTAAAGACGGAATGACCTGTACAGAAGATGAAATTAATAAATTCTGCATGGAGTTGCCGAGATATAAGCGCCCGAAGAAAATCATTTTTGCTGATATTCCACGAAATGCAACCGGCAAAATTGAAAAGCCGACACTTCGCAAGCGTTATGGTGCTGACAAATTAGTCAGAGATCAAGTAACAAAGCGAAACTAATTTAAAATTATGTAAAAATAAAAAACAGATTGTTAGTTTTACAATCTGCTTTTTGATTTTAAGGGACAATTTTTTTATTTAAACTGTAATAAAATTTGTTCGTAACATTGTTCTAATATTCGCGTATATGAGCGTGGCTGCACATTATCGGCTTTTTGAAGAATATTTCTCAAGTTGTTATGCAGCACGTTAAGAGTATTCTTATCGTTCGCCAGCGCTACAGCACGGTTAATATAAGCCTCAACATTATCGACGGCAAAATCTTTCAATCCAATATTTTGCAGAATTGTCATCGCAAAACGGCTGTCACGTCGCTCATTATAAAGACTGATTACAGGAACACCCATAAATAACGCATCGAAAGTCATGCCGCTATTTGAATTTGGATAAACGTCCAGTGCAATGTCAAGCTGTAAAAAACTGCTCATATATTCAAATCCTAAAGGTTGAAATGTTACATTGTCCATGTTATAATTCAGCGCTTTCATGCGTTCATAAGCCTCGTCAACGAGTGAATCGCTGATAAATTCCGGCGCACGCCAAATAATTTTAGAGTTCTCAACTCGTTTCAAGATTTCAAGCCAAATTTTTAACGTTTCATCGTTTACTGTCTTATAACTTTGGAAAGCTCCAAACGTCACGTATCCGGCAGTATTCATTGGAGGTGCAACAGGTTTTGGCGCCTCGCTATTGCTAGCATAACCGAATTGGCAAGGCAAATAAATAAAAGTCTCTTTGAAAGCGTTGTCGTGCTGTCCAGGTACGTCCGTCTGCTTATCCGTGATAAAATATGTCATTGTGTCCAGTCCGGTGGTTAAAGCTGAACCTATTCCGGAAATTTGAATTGGTGCAGGTCGATAGGCAAAAACCGGCAGTCCGGTTGTCTCTGCATGTCCGTCAAGATCAACTAAAATATCAATCTGATCGTTGCGTATTTTCTGTGCTAATGCTTTAATCTTCAACTCACTCACGTTTTCAAAATGTTCAACTGCCGGCTTAATTGCTTGAGTAAACGGATCAGGCACCTTAGTAAGTGAATAAGCATAAACCTCGAAGCGTTTTCGATTGTGACAAGCCAAAATTCCGTACGCAAATGAAAATAAATTACTTTGCTTGAAGTAACTTGATACATATCCAATTTTGATTCTGCGTTCGCCATTAAATATACCGGTTAAAGCACGAAATTGAGTAAAAGACGTTACTTTATCAAAAAGTCGCTGATAATCGAAAGCCTTATTAACGAGTTCTTCTGTCGTGATGTTTGAGGTTCGAAGTGCCGTTATCATCTTGCTGAATAACTTTGCCTTTTCAAACATTTCAGCATGATCTGCTGCTTGGCGATATTCTTCTACTGCTTCAGCCGCCTTGCCATTTATATATGCCAATTCGCCGCGCAACTTATGATAACGTTTCTCATTCGTATCATCAACATATTTAGCTGCCTGGCAAACCGTTTCATAAGCTACAGCGTACTCGTTCAGCTTCAACCGCGTTTCTGCCAACAATAAATAAATATCTGCCATATCCGCTGCTGTTTCACATTCTGTCGCTCGACTCAACCAATATGCCGCTCGTTTTAAATTTACTATTTTGTCATATTCTTCATAATTGAGATATTCTACTGCTCGCTTATGAAACTCTGCTGCGTTTTCCTCTGTTATTGGCGCTTCGTCCTGCGGAAAATCTGGCAACTCGTCGCCATTAATCCAAGCATTCCAAATCTTTTCGTAAGCCGTCTCAACTTCTGCCATATAAATTGTATCATTCATAATCGGTGATTGGCGCATTCGACGACGTAATGTTAAATGATAATCTCTGATTTTATCCCAATCATTTGCAAGGTCTATTGCCTTTTGTATGTATTCTTCCTCAGATGACGCGCAAAGTTCATCAAGACCCATATTATGCAGCAGCGAATATCCGAAACGTGAATTATGTCTTTCGCCAATGAGAGTAAGCACAGGGACACCCATATAAAGCGCATCGCAAGTTGTACCGCCGCCTGGATATGGAAAAGTATCCAGCGCTATATCCGTTTCACTGTACTTTTTAAGATAGTCCTGCTCATCCGGTTCAATTCTGACACGTTCAAGAGGTATACCTGCTGCCGTCATGCGTCTTTTTGCGTCGTCAATTCCATATTCACTTCTAAACGCCTTGCCCTTGACAAAAAGTCTTGAATTTGGCACGGCATTAATAATTTTTGCCCAAGCTCTCAATGTTTCGTCAGTGACTTTTGCAAAATTATTAAAGCTGACAAAAGTTACATAGCCATTTTTAGTACACGGTGCCGGTTGAACTAACATCGGCGCATCATGCCACATGTAGCAAAAATGACTATGCTGCAAGCGCAAAATCTTTTCACTGAAGAAATCATCGTTGAGACCTTCAGGATCAGTGAATTTATCGCACAAAAAATAATCAATGGTTTTAAGTCCGGTGGAATTAAACCAACCTATCGCGGAAATTTGTACAGGTGCCGGCTTATGTGCCATGACTTGCAAGACGTTATTAGCAGTATGACCTGACAAATCAACAAGGATATCAATTTCATCTTCCTTAATCTTTTGCGCTGCCTGCAATGGAGTATCAAATAAAATATTATGCCAGCCGTCAACATTCTTTTGAAATTCTTTAGCGGCATGATCTTCTACACATTTCGGATAACAATAAACCTCAAATTTACTCTTGTCGTAAGCCTTATAAAAAGCATAGCTGAAAAATGCAACGACGTGACGGCGAATATCAGGCGAAATATAACCTATACGAATTTTTTCATGACGCGGATGAGTTAACCTATCATGCTGAAAAACTTTGTAATTGTCTTTAAATATGTCATTGTAATTACAAATTGCTTGAAATAATTCCTCACGAGTAACGTTGACGTTGTGAAGCGAAAATAAATAATTGCTGTAATCGTCACATTTGATGTTAAAAAGATATCTGTAAGTATCCGGATCATTTCTATATGGCGAAATATCATTTACTGAACTTTTATAATAATGTTCAATACTTTTAGGCGCATCGCCAACATAACGGTAAGCATGACCTAAAATGTTATGAATCATCATCAGCGTCAAGAGAGATGAACCAGGAATTTTAAGTGCTTCTTCCGCATACTTAATACAATTTGCATAATCGCGACGCAGATCATAAACACGTGATTTTAAAAACATTCGATAACCGGACGGCGGAAAATTTTTTTCCATATATTCTGAAGCTTTTGCCGCTCTGTCCGTCTCATTTAAGTCAACAAAAATTGAAGTAACTTTTTCCATAGAATATGGATCCTGTGGTTTAAGTACCATAATTTGTTCACCGATCTCAATCGTCTTTGCACGATCGTGTTTATTCATATGTGTATCTAAAAGTGCTTCCAATAATGTAGCGATTTGTCTTTTCCTCTTATCTAAATCTTTTTTAGTAACTTTAATCTTTCGCATTAATTTTTGACCTCCACAACTCTATACGTTTTTTAGCAATTTCAGCCATTTTTGCAGTAAACATTGACGGCTCAAGACTATTATAATTTTTAAAACTTCTAATCGCGATTTCCATTTCTTGTATAGCTTCAGGATATTTTTTTATGAGCGCAAGACATTCAGCCTGTTCTGCATGAAATTCCGGCGTTTCAGGAAAATCCTTAACGGCACGTGCAACATAATTAATTCGGTCCGCTGCACGTTTCGGATCTTTTGCTAGAATGTTGAGAAGTATTCTATACGAAGAACTTGCAAAAGTCGTTTCACGGCGGCCGCCTTCAATATCCATTATTGCATATTTTTCAGCTTTTTTGAATCTGCCGAGACCATTATAACATTGTGCAATATAACCGTAAATTCTTTCCGGATGATCTGTAATTTCCAATTCCGCAAGTAGCATTTCCAAATTACGAGTTGCCTTGTCAGCGTTAATACTTGCAGAATAGCCGGTATGATAAAGCATCAAAACATTCGTAGGAATTAACGAAACATTACTGAACGGTTCGCCATTGCCCTTGCGTAATTCCTCATGGATACGACCGACATAATGACAATCATCGAAATTTTTAAAGGCACGCAAAAGATAGGTATTATCCAAAACCTTATTGTCTTTATCTACATCAATGTTTATTAAATTAATTAAAATACCTTCTCGACCGTGCTTGTCAGCGTTTTCAATACAAGAGCGAATATTATGCCTCGTATCTTCTGAAAAATATTCGTCGGCGTCAAGGAACATAATCCAATCACCAGTAGCATTTTTAAGTGCCATATTTCGCGGCGTTGAAAAATCATTATTCCAAGGACTTGAAAATACTTTGGCTCCATAAGATTCAGCGATGGCAATGGTATTATCAGTGGAACCGGTATCAACAATTACAATTTCGTCAACTTGATCTTTAAGGCTGTCAAGCGAATGAGGCAAATTTTTTTCCTCATTTTTGACAATGTAACAAACTGATATTTTAACTGAAGATTTTTTAAATTTTTTTGATGGCTTTAATTTCCTCACAGGATTCACTCCTTCGCGAATTTTTATTTCATTAATAGTCTCTCTTGCCAATTTTATCAGATTCGGATTATTTTTAGATTTGTCAATGGATTTACGCAAATCGGCAATGGCTTCGTCATATCGTTTTAAATAGTAAAGCAACATGCCGCGCTCAATATAAAAATCTGCGTCATTTGGCAAGTCATTTATCGCCATATTTAATATTTTAATCATTTCTTCAACCGGACAATTTAATTTTTGCATTGAAGTTAAAGTTTTTCGATAGAGAATTTTTAAGCCGGTCACTGGACGAATTTTTGCGGCAAGTGTTTCTTTAGCGTGATGTAAGGTTTTTTCATAGTCGTCAAGCGCAAAATAACAGTCAACAAGCGCAATGTGATGACGTAGTTGAATGCCAACTTGCTCAATTTCCTTTTCAATGATTGCAAGGTTTCGACGAAGTTTATTTTCAGCGATTGTTGTACTATAGCCGGTGTGATAAATTGTTAAATCTTCGCCTGCCTTTTTGTAAGGAAAGCCGCCGCCATTAACATTTTCAATATTTTCATGGATTAAGCCTCTGTATCTCAAGTATTCGACATTACGAAAAGCACGCAGATAATAATCGCGGTTGATTTCTCTATTTGAATTATCTTCGTCAATATCAATTCTCAGCATAAAAATTGCATCAGTATCTGAAAGTTTTTCAATAGCGGAACGGACTTTTTTAGGTTTTGCAAAATATTCATCAGCGTCAATGAATATTATCCAATCGCCACCGGCATTTTCGATTGCAAGATTGCGAGGAGTTGAAAAATCATCTTGCCATACTGTTTTAATAACTTTAGCGCCGGTTGATTCAGCAATTTCGACTGTTTTATCTGTCGAGCCGGTGTCAACGACAATAATTTCATCAACTTGACTTTTAAGACTTTCGATTGATCGCGGCAAATTTTTTTCCTCATTCTTAACGATATAACACGCTGAAATTTTAAATTTAGATTTAACTTTTTTTGATGACTTCAATTTTTTCATAAAAATGCCCCGCTTAAAATTACTGATTTTGAATCAAATTTTCAATTTCAATAACCTTTGAATAAATTCTATCTGCAATTCGAGCAAAAAATGCCTTGTCATGCGCTTCACCTTTAAGTTGATTCCATAATGCCAATGACTTTTTTAAATCTTTGTAACCTTCGTTGAGGCGATTATTACTGTAGAGTATCATTCCTCTTTCGGCGTAAAACTCAGGACATTGCGGCAATTTTTTAATAGCTTCGTTGGTAAATTTCAAAATATCTTCAACCGGCTTTTGCAACAAATACATTGCTTTTATAACGTCGCGATAAAGTTTATCGGATTTAATACCGGCTTTAATTGCAATATCAGCGTATTTAAGTGCATTTTTATAATCGTTCATATCCGAATAACAACTCGCCAATTCTGCATCATGCTGCGGCTTATATCCGTTGTTGGCAATATCCAATTCAATTTTGACGATATCACGCTTACAAAAACTGATATTAGCTTCTTTATAGCGTTTAAGTTTATTAAATAAAATGCCTTGCTGATCGTAAAAAAATGGAACGTTCGGCAATTTTTTTATTGTATCCTCAAGAAAATTTAAACAATCTTCAACAGGATATTTTAACTCATACATTGCCTTTAAAATATGGATAAACGGCGCTTCAGGATTAGTTATAATTTGTTCATAATTCTTAGCCGCACGTTTTGCATATTTTAAAGTATTTTCATAATCGCCGAGACCTGCATAACAATTAGCAAATGACATATCTTGCTGCACACGATAACCGTAACGCTCGATCTCAAGTTCAAGAATACGAATATTACGCAAATATTTATCCTTGTGAATCGACGCGCTATAACCTGTATGATAAGCTGTCAAGTCATTATCAGCTAAAACGTAAGACAATTCATCGCCGCTGATATTCTCAAGATTTTCATGAATCATACCGCGATAGCGAAGATAGTCTACATTTTTAAAAATTCTCAAGTCGCGATTGCGATTAATTTCACGATTGCCATTATCTTCGTCAATGTTTATCCGTTCGATTAAAATAGTCGTCTCATTTGACAACTTTTCGATCGCAGAACGAACTTTATTTGGATAGGCAAAAAACTCATCAGCGTCGAGAAATATAATCCAATCACCGCTTGCATTTTCAATGGCTAAATTACGCGGAGCAGAAAAATCATCTTCCCAAGTCGTCTCAATAATCTTAGCACCGTAATTTTTAGCAACTTCAATCGTCTTGTCAGTTGAGCCGGTGTCAACCACAACAATTTCGTCAACTGCAGATTTTAAACTGTCAATCGAACGCGGCAAATTTTTTTCCTCATTTTTCACGATATAACAGGCAGATATTTTAATTTTTGTCTTTAATTTCTTTGACGGCTTTAATTTTCTCATATCACTTCACCTTTTGATATTGAGTTTTTAACTTTTGATACATTTCATTGTAAGGCGCAATTTTAATTGCCTCAGCGATATTTAAACGTGCTGCCTTGATATTGCCTTTAAGTCGTTCAAGTTCTGCAAGCTGTGCATATACAACGTCTATGATTCTCGGATAGTAAGAATTTTCATAAGTATCGCTTGACATATTTTGCCAGATACTCAACGACTTTTTAAAATTATCATAGGCCTCATCAAGTCGATTTAAATCACAAAGCGTAATAGCACGTTCAGCGTAAAATTCAGGCAGTTGAGGTAACATTTTAATTGCCTCGTCAATGACTTTTAAAACTTCATCATCAGATTGATTTAAATTCCTCATAGCATTCATCAAATTTCTATACAGTCTGCCGCGTCCGGTGAGTTCAACTGTAGATGATTTTAGCGCTGCTTTAACGTAGTGAATGACTTTTTCATAATCGCCTAAACCCATATAACAATCCGCAAGTGCAATGTCATGACGTGCTTTATGACCGTGAATCTTTTCTTCCTGCTCAATTAGTTCAAGATTGCGTTGAAGTTTATTTTTTATTTTAGACGCGGCATAACCAGTATGATGAATCGTTAAATCATTGTTGCCAAAAATGTAAGGCATTTCGCCGCCTTTTATATTAGTCAAGTGTTCGTGAATCAATCCGCGATAACGTAGCCATTCAACATTCTTGAAAATCCTCATGCTCCAATCATGATTAAGTTCGCGCTGCTGTTCTTCATCAATGTCAATTCGTGGAATTATTATTGTCGTATTATCGCTTAATTTATTTATTGCACTGCGGACCTTATCCGGATAAATAAAAAACTCATCAGCATCAAGAAAAATAATCCAGTCACCGCTTGCCGAATCAATAGCCATATTTCGCGGTGTTGAAAAGTCATCTTGCCACGTTGTCTTTATAATCTTAGCGCCGAAACCCTCAGCAATTTCAACAGTCTTGTCGATAGAACCGGTATCAACCACAATTATCTCATCAACAGCCGCTTTGATACTTTTCAGTGAACGCGGCAAGTTAATTTCCTCGTTTTTGACCATATAACAGGCAGAAATTTTTATTTTCGGCTTAATTTTTTTCGTTGGTTTAAGTTTCCTCATGTTACAACTTCCTTTGATATTCTTCAGCTAATTTTAAATAATATTCATTGTGAGGTGCAAATTTAATTGCTGTGTCAATATTTTTTTTCGCCTGTTTGAAGTTGCCGACATATGCTTCAATCTCCGCAAGTCTCATGTAAACCTTATCAACAGCGCTTGCAAAATACGATTCCTCATGCACTGCACTTGTCATATTACGCCAAACTTCTAACGACTTGTGAAAACTTAAATATGCTTCATCTAATCTGTCAAGACCGCAAAGTATCATACCGCGTTCAGCGTAAAACTCCGGCAGATTAGGCAAATTCTTAATCGCTTCATCGGCAACCTTTAACATTTCCTCGTCAGGATAGTGCAATTCTCTCATAGCGTTGATAATTTTATGATACAAATTGCCTTGACTTGCAACGGCTTCAACTTCGGAATTAAGCGCCTTTTGAGCGTGATAAAGTGATTTTTCAAAATCTTTTAATCCGGCATAACAATCGGAAAGCGCTATATCATGTTTAATTTCGTGACCATATTTTTTTTCCTCAAGTTCAATCAATCTGAGATTACGTCTGAGTTTACTTTCAATAATTTGCGAACCATAGCCGGTATGATAAATAGTCAAGTCGTCGTTACCAAAAGTATAATTTAATTTGTCGTGCTCAATATCCGCTATATTTTCATGAATGATACCTTTATATCTCAAGTAAGGAACATTTTTGAAAATTCGTAAGCACCAATCACGGCTCATTTCAGCATTTGCATTATTTTCGTCTATGTTGATTCGAGGTATTAAAACAGCTTCGTCACCGCTTAACTTTTCGATTGCAGCACGAATATTTTTTGAACTAACAAAGTATTCGTCGGCATCTAAAAAAATAAGCCAATCACCTGTGGCTGCATCAATAGTCAAGTTGCGCGGCGTTGAAAAATCGTCATTCCAAGTTGTCGTTAAAATTTTTGCGCCGTATGATTTAGCAATTTCAATCGTTTTATCTATCGAACCGGTATCCATGACAATAATTTCATCAACTTGATTTTTGAGGCTTTCGATTGAACGTGATAAATTTTTTTCTTCGTTCTTGACCATATAACAAGCGCTAATTTTCAACGAAGTTTTAGTTTTATTTTTTTTAGTTTTTAATTTTCGCATAATGTCTACCTATTGTTAGATTTTTTAAACATTCGCAGAATCAAAAAGGCAATCACCGCACCGGCGAATATGTAAATGTCCTGTTCATGCACTAAGTCATCTGTTCCGTTTTCTTGTACCTTGACGAATACTGCCATTAATACTAAAACTGCCACTAAAATATTTGTAATTAACCTGCCATGCGCCTTTAAAAATGCCATTTTATACCACCTCGCCTTTCAATACCCAAGTTTGCGGCTGCGTAATTTTGACATTTATTAAATCGCCTGCCTGCTCATTATTATGCTTAAAAAGCACTAACTTATTTGTTCTTGTACGACCGGTAAATGTTGTTTCGTCAGTTTTGCTGGCACCTTCAACGAGAATTTCTAATATCTCATCTTTAAGTTGCTCATTAATCTCTAGGCTGATTTGATTTTGCACGTCCATTAGCTTTTGCAAACGCTCATGTTTAATTTTATCGTCAACTTGATTATCAAATTTTGCTGCCGGTGTTCCTGAACGTTTGGAATAAATAAAGGTATAAGCGGCATCAAATTTAATATCACGAATAAAATCAAGTGTTTCATCAAAAGTTTCGTCCGTCTCACCTGGAAAACCGACTATTAAATCTGTCGTTATACTGACATTTGGAATTTGTTCACGAATCTTTTTAACAAGCTGTCGATATTTATCAACGGTATAACCGCGATTCATCTTTTGCAAAATTTTATCACTGCCGTATTGAACAGGCAAATGTATATGCTCACAAATATTTTTTCCATTGCGAATTGCAGTTATCAACTCATCAGATAAATCTTTCGGATGGCTTGTCATGAATCTTAAACGCTGCAAGCCATTAATTTTATCAACCTCAGTTAAAAGTTCAGCAAAGTTAGATAATTTGTGATCTTTTCCGTAAGAATTTACATTTTGTCCAAGCAATGTAATTTCAACAACACCGGCTTTAACAGCATTTTCAACTTCGGCGATAATATCTTTAGGCAGTCGGCTTCTCTCACGGCCTCGAACGTACGGCACTATGCAATAAGTACAATAATTATTGCAGCCATACATAATTGGAATAAATAAAGTGTAATTATTAATACGTAATGGAAAATTATTTTGTATTTCGCCGTCAACATTTGAAGTATCAACTATGTGACTTTGAATTTCCTCAAGATTTTTGACTATGTTTGTTATTTCACCGCTACGGCCGGTGCCAATTACAAAGTCAATATGCGGCGCACGACGAATTAAATTTTCGCCTTCCTTCTGTGCCATGCAGCCACAAATGCCAAAAATTAGTTTAGGATTTTGCCTTTTAAGATGTTTAATCTCGCCAATTTTGCCGTAAACTCTGTCTTCTGCCGATTCGCGAACGCAGCAAGTATTAATCAAAATTAAATCTGCCGTTTCAACGTCTCCAACTTCCTGGTATCCAATCGTCGAAAGCTGCGCTGCCATTCGCTCCGAGTCGGCAACATTCATCTGACAACCATAAGTTAAAATTTTCATTTTTTTCATAGCGATATTTTAACATTGCTGTCAATATTAATCAATAATAATCAGACAAGAAAATATATATTAATCTTTACTTACGCGAGTATAAGCATAATCGTATAAACGTTCGCCAATAGTTTTTGAGGGAATTGGTCTAAAATCTTTGCCTTCATCGAAAGAAACCGCCATATTAAGCGCAGGAATTTCTGTTCCGTCAGCTTTATAAAATTTCGCATTGGCACTTGTAACAAATTTTATTCCATCTAAGTCTCTAAAATAAAGCACGTCAATTTCATGGTCAATACTTTCAATTACAGCCATATCGGTGATACTTTCTGAATAGGCTTTGGCAAATTCTTCGCGACCTCTTTCGCTGTAGAATTTTTGAAATGTAGCATGAAATCTGAGTTCATCTCCTGTTTGTCCGTCATTTACCATTGAATTTGGATCAATATAATAAGAATTTCCCATATGATCAAAGGTAACATGTTTCCAACCTGGAATAATTTTTGGATCACCGGGTTTTTCACTTTGAGTAAAATTTGTAATTACCATAACCAAAACGATTACGAATAACAAACAGCCAATCGGAAAGATATATTTTTTCATTGAAATTCAACCTACTCACTTGAAAATTTTTTCCATTTTATCAATTTTTAATTATTTCGTCAACGCCATAAGTTTACCGACAACGCGCCGTGAAAGCCCCTTGCTTTAGCTATGGGGATGAAACGGCGCTAAATTTTTATTGCATTTTGTAAATTCTTTTGCTAAAATATG
>CAJOHI010000024.1 GCA_905234365.1 uncultured Selenomonadaceae bacterium
ACATTGGAAGGTGATAAAATTGTATAACTATTGTCTTCCACCCGCATAGCGGGTGGTTTTTTGTTTCGCTACGCTCAACAGGCTAAAGCCATAATAAAAAAATCTGCCGTGTCTAGCAGACTTCAAAAATCACAATTTTTATGTTATTAATAATTTTCAGCATGAATCTCAAAATAGCTTTGTGGATGATCGCAAGCCGGACAAATTTCAGGTGCTTTCGTTCCAACAACTATATGACCGCAGTTGCGACATTCCCAAATTTTAACATCACTCTTTTTGAATACTTCGCGCATTTCAATATTTTTGAGAAGTTTACGATAACGTTCTTCGTGATGTTTTTCGATTTCGCCAATCAAGCGGAATTTTTCAGCAAGTTTTGGAAAACCTTCAGCCTCAGCAGTTTTTGCAAATTCAGCGTACATGTTAGTCCATTCATAATTTTCGCCATCTGCTGCCTCATTGAGATTTTCTATTGTATCGCCAATTCCGTTAAGTTCTTTAAACCAGATTTTTGCATGTTCCTTTTCGTTTTCCGCCGTCTTGAGAAAAAGTGCCGCTATCTGCTCATAGCCTTCTTTTTTTGCCTTAGAGGCGAAGTAAGTATATTTATTGCGTGCCTCTGATTCACCTGCGAACGCTGTTTGTAAATTTTTTTCCGTTTGAGTTCCTGCATAGGGATTAGCTTTCAAAATTATCATCTCCAAAAATGTTTTGTATTAAATTTACAATTTACTTTCAATACTTGGATTAACGTGAATAACAATATGTTTAACTTTCGGATAAGTCAACTCAATATCGTCGTGAACACGTTCGGCAATGTTATGAGCTTTGATTAACGGCAGATGAGGTGCAACAGAAATTTCGAGTTCAATATAAATTCTGTTGCCGAATGTTCTGGTTCGCAGCAAGTCAATTTTATCAACTCCGCTATGACTTTGAACACGTTGTCGGATTTTATTTTCAGTTTCATCATCGCAACTGCGGTCTAACATTTTATCTATAGCGTCTTTAAAAATTTCGACGGCAGCTTTAACAATGAAAAAGCAAATTATAATACTTGCGATTGGATCAAGAATTGGGAAACCTAGCCGCGCTCCAACGATACCAATTAATGCGCCGACTGAAGATAAAGCGTCAGAACGGTGATGCCAAGCGTCCGCCATGAGTGCGCCGGAGTTGACAATTTTTGCGTAATGTTGAGTATATCGAAACATAATTTCTTTAACGCCGATTGATAGAATTGCAGCAATAAGTGCTAAAATTCCAGGCACCGGCAAAATATCAACTTCAGCGGCAAGAATTTTTTCAACGCCTTCATAACCAATTAAAACGCCGGTTGCCGACAAAATCATTGAAAGTACAATGGCAGCAACACATTCAAGACGTTCATGACCATAAGGATGTTCTTTATCAGCAGCTTTTGAAGATATCTTGACGCCTGCCATTACAATAAGTGTACTGAATACATCAGAAGCCGAATGAATCGCATCGGAAATCATTGCGCCGGATTGTGCAACAATTCCTGCGAAAAGTTTTCCAACGGAAAGGACCATATTTACTACAATACTTATCCATGAAACTTTAATGACAATTTGTGATTGAGAGTTTAGAGTGTTCATAACAACCGCTCCTTCGCTGACTCGCAAATTGCAATAAAAAACCTGCGAGCAGAAAACTTTTTATAACTGTCCCGCAGATTTTTATATATTTCCACTGTCACTTTCGTGACCCGACTCCCAAAGGTCTGTTCAGTTTTAATCGAAAATACCTATCGTATATTTAATTTTGCATTTATTAGAAGAACCAGCTAACACGTGCAAACAATGTTTCAGTATCTTTATCTGTTTCAAGTGTCTTGCCGTTGAAATATTGCAAAGAAGTCAAAGTATTGTCAAGAGGTGCCCAGTTGACGCCGACTTCAACGCCTTTTTTGTTGCTTGACTTAGTGTAAGTATCATAAGTTGGCATAAATGCAACATTATTGCCAACATAACGGTAAGCAGCCCATGCACCCCAAGTCTTAGCCTTTCTTGTTGTGCCTTTGTAACTGATCTGACCGGTCCAAGCTCTATTGTAATCATCAGCAGTTGGGTTTTGAGCGTAAGAATAGAAAAGTTTTACATTTTTGTCAAAATTATAACCGATAGCTGCTGACCAAATGTCTGCATCGTCTTGAACTTTGCCTTTAGTGTTGTATCCAACAGCACCTTTTAAACCGCTGCTATTGAAATGCTTATAGCTACCGCCAATCATAAACTTGCTGCCGGTATCGTATGAAAGTTCAGCACCCTGATAATTTGCTGCTGTATCATCTGCAAGGTTAGCTGCAATATAATCATTAGCATCATTAAGATTCCAACGACCAGCCTCAAGGTTGACTTTCCATTTGTGAGCACCGCTGAAGAAGTCATCCATTACAAGACCATCATCAACATTGCTGTAGAAAGGCATTTTACCAACACTGAGTTTAAATTTATCATAAGTACCTTCCGCAAAAGCATAAGTCAAATTAAAAGTACCGGTGTTATCTTCGTCCATTTTATAAGATGCGGTCATACGAGCTTTTAACTTCCAATGGTCATTGACTTCAGCCGTTGGGAACAAACGGAAATGTACCCAATCATCATTATTTTTAGTCTTAGTGCCATTAACGTTGTCTCTACGATCGCTGATATAACGATAACGGAATTCACCTGTCCACTTTACTTTATCTGCATACTTTTCGAGTTCAGATACACGAACGCCGAGATTGTTGAGTTCTTCGCTAAATTCAGCAGCGAGTCTGTCAAGAGCAGCTTTATCTGAACCAGTTGGATTCTTCGCCATTGCTTTAGCTATCATTTGCGCCATTTCATAACGAGTGATATTACGATTTCCGAGATATGTGCCATCGCCATAACCTTCAACTATGCCATCTGCAGCAAGTTGTGTAACTGCATCATAGGCCCAATGACCAGCAGGCACATCACTAAACGGATTTGTCGCCGCAAAAGTCGTTGACGCTGCACCGACGACTAGCGCAGTCGTCATCGCAGTAACAATTTTATTTTTCATTATAAATAACGCCTCCTGAATTTCACATCAAAACTTTTTTAAAAAACATAAGAATTATTACTTACGTTTGTGGTATGATAACACATTATCAAGTGATTGTCAATAATTAAAGATACTTCAATGCAATTCCAAACTTTTTAGTATATTATTAATCATTATTTTCGACTTCTTCAACGACTTCAAAGAGTGCCTTTGCCTTTTGCAGAATCTCCTTATATTCGTTGAGAGGTACCGAGTCGGCAACGATACCTGCTCCGGCTTGAATTATTGCCGTATCGTTATTTTCGATCCTCATTGTGCGAAGCGTTATACACATATCCATATTGCCGCAGAAATCCATATAACCGACAGTGCCGGCATAAGCATTGCGATTGACAGGCTCTAAATCGTTAATAATTTCCATTGCTCTGAGTTTTGGAGCGCCACTGACAGTACCTGCCGGAAAAGTAGCCTTTAAAACGTCCATAGGCATATAATTTTTGTGCAAAGTACCTACGACATTACTTACCATGTGCATGACGTGGCTGAAATATTCAACCGTGCGATATTTAGGGACTTTAACGGTTCCAGCTTCACTGATTCGACCTAAATCGTTGCGTGCCAAATCGACAAGCATTGAATGTTCGGCACATTCTTTTTCGTCAGATTTTAATTCGGCAGCAAGTTTTAAATCTTCTGCTTCGTTTTGTCCACGACGACGAGTTCCGGCGATTGGATAAGTGTAAACATTTGAACCTGCAACTTTAACGAGCATTTCCGGCGAGGCTCCAACGAGTTTAACACTACCGAAATTAAAATAAAACATGTATGGACTCGGATTAATTTGCCTCAAGCGACGGTAAAATAAAAAGGCAGGTTTTGTAATTTTTTCTTTGAATTGACGCGACGGCACAACCTGAAAAATATCACCGGCAAATATATGCTCCTTAGCCTTATTAATTGCGTCAATAAAATCTTGCGGTGCTTCACCATATTTTGACAAGAAGTCAACCGGAAATTTACGTGCTTTAATGCGCTGCGTATGACTTTTGCTCAATTTTAAAGGTGTGGCGAGTTTAATTTTTAAATCGCTTATTTTATCGACAATTTCAGCGTAAAAATCGTCGAGATTCTCACAATCTTTAACATCGGCAAGATAAATCAACTGTGCAGAATTTTTCAGCGAATCAAATACGACAAGAATTTTACAAATCATAAATTGTCCTAATAATTCTTCGTCGCCAATTTCAACGCCGCGAACTCTATCAAATGTTGCCGCCACTTCAAAATTGAAATAACCAACCATACCGCCGTTTGCAAGTGGTAAATTTTTGTCGAGATGAATTGGTTTATAATTTGACATGTAATGTTTTATCGTTATAACCGGATTGCCGTCAATCGACTTCATTAAGTCGCCTTCCTTAATCATCAGCTTATTTTTGAAGACTTGCAAACGTACAAAAGGTTCAGCACCGATAAAAGAGTAACGTCCAAATGCTTGATGAGTAGTGTCAACCGATTCGAGTATAAAGCCTTTATCGTCGTTGACAAGTTTATAGTAAATCGAAACCGGCGTATCTAAATCCATAATTAAATTTGACTTCTTAGCAAATTTTTTAAATTCTTTCAAAGAAGGCTGCACTTCAAATTTCAAATTAACCACTCCATTATAAAAATTAAAATTTAGAGTTAGCAATTACAAGTGAAAAAAACTTATAACTACTAACTCCTACAACTCATAACTTTTATTATTTCTTTGTTCGATTGATAGCGCTGAAAAGTGCCTTTATTGAAGCGTTTATAATATCAGTATCCATACCTGCACCCCAAGTAATTTTGCCGTCAGCACTCGTTATGCTTATGTAAGCAATAGCGCGTGCTGATTGTCCAATTTCCAGTGCATGCTCATTGTAAGTAAGATCATGATATTTAAGATTGAGATTACTTTGCAGTGCATTGCTGATTGCGTCAAGTCGTCCGTTGCCTTTTGCCTCATAAATGACATGCTTTCCGCCAACTTCTAATTCAACATTTCCCTTGCGAGTTCCGTCAGGTTCTTTCTTGAGTAAAAAGTCAATGAGTTTATAAGGCACTTCAACATTAACGTACTCATCAATAAAGATTTGATAAATTTCGTCCGGCAGCAATTCTTTGTGCTTTTGATCTGAAACACGTTTGACGCAATAGCCGAAGTCTTCGCGCATTTTTTTAGGCATTTCAATTCCGTAGCGCTGTTCCATGACAAAACCAACGCCGCCTTTACCGCTCTGTGAATTGATTCTGATAACGTCGCTGTCATAAGTTCTGCCGACATCGTGCGGATCAATCGGAAGATATGGAACTGTCCAGCGATTTGGATTCTTTTCATCTCTCCAGTGCATACCTTTTGCGATTGCGTCTTGATGACTTCCACTGAATGCAGTAAATACCAAAGCACCAGCATAAGGCTGTCTGTCGTGTACGTGCATACGAGTAACGCGCTCATACATCTCCACGAGTTCCGGCATATTTGAAAAGTCGAGTTCAGGATCAACGCCAAGTGCAAACATATTCATTGCAATAGTTACAATATCAACGTTGCCTGTACGTTCACCATTTCCAAAAAGTGTGCCTTCAATTCTGTCAGCACCGGCAAGCAAGCCAAGTTCAGAATCAGCAACGCCGCAACCTCTGTCGTTGTGTGGATGCAGACTTAATACAACTTTGTCACGATATTTGAGATATTTGTTGATATAAGCAACCTGCATTGCGTAGACATGTGGCATTGACATTTCAACAGTGACAGGTATATTAATAATAGGCTTTCTGTCAATGACAGGTTCCCAAACATCAAGGACCGCATTGCAGACTTCCAGCGCATATTCCGGTTCAGTTCCGGTAAAACTTTCCGGCGAATATTCAAAACGATAATCAGCGCCGGCTTCACGTGTTAAGTCAAGCAGCAGTTGAGCACCGTCAGTGGCGATTTTTTTAATTTCGTCTTTAGACTTACGAAAAACCTGCTCACGTTGTGCAACTGAAGTTGAGTTATAAACATGTACGATCGCATTTTTAACGCCTTTGAGAGCTTCAAAGGTCTTCTTGATAATATGTTCGCGTGCTTGTGTAAGAACTTGTACCGTCACGTCATCTGGTATTAAATTTTCCTCAATGAGCTTACGCAGCAGTGCATATTCTGTATCTGAAGCCGCTGGAAATCCAACTTCAATTTCTTTGAAACCGACTTTTATCAGCGTCTTATAAAATTCAATCTTTTCATCAAGACTCATTGGAATTACTAACGACTGGTTGCCGTCACGCAAATCTACACTGCACCAGATTGGAGCTTTTTCCGGATATTCTTTATGTATCCAGTCCAAAATAATTTCCGGTGGCATATAATAACCTTTACGATATTTTGTATAATTTTCCATTTAAACACCTCGTGCAAAAACCTTTAATTAAATTAAAATGACTTTTTAAAGATAACATACAAACTGCATTTTTGCAAGAAACTATTTTTTATATCAGTGTTTGTTAAAAATTATTTTGACATGCGAGTAACTAAAAGTTTTTCTTCCTCAAGCAAAGTATTTACCTGTTTACGCTTTTCTTCTGCCTCTTTGATAGTTGCGGCTTTTTTGTCGCTCATCCATTTGGCATACGATTCAGCACTTTCTATTGAAAGGTCACAAATTTTAATGCGTAAATTTTGCAGAGCTTCAGCGCCTTTTGGAACACTTACATTAAATAATTCTTGCTTGCGAACTTCCCAATCCTTTTTTACAACGTCAGTTATCAAAGTTTTTAAATCGCTGCGCGTATCATCTTTTCCAAGACTGCCGATTGAAAGAATGCTGCCGTATTTTTGTTCAGCTTCGCGAATAGTTTTATCATGACGATTGATAATTGCTGCTGTTTCTTCCAGGTATTTATCAAGCTGTTCGCGGCGAGTTTGATTAATCATGTCAATGAAAGTGCGAAAATTATTTATACTTACGACGCGCCATTCACCGGAGTCATTTTTTTTGAGCAAGACTTCAAATGTAAACTCTCGAGCAGCTTCTTGTTGATAAACTCTAACCTCAGCTATTGCCTGATCTTGATTTTCAGAGTCTATTTTTACATCGTCAACTTGTCGAAATTCCATTTTAGTTAATCCGGCTCTTTCGAGAATATCAGAAGTCGCTATTAAACTTGTATCAAGATTATCTTTATTGGATTCAGATTTATTTTGAGGTTCAAAACTGCCTGTCTCAACGTAATTTTCAATAGCACTTTTCATGCTTACCATTAAAGGCACTTTTAATAATTGCGTGAAATTGGCGATAGAGTCTTTAACTTCATTGGGCATTGATCTATCGGAATCAATCATGCCTTCAACGAAACTGTCATAAGAAGTATTTAAAAGACCGTCAACATCAACGCAGTTGTTAAAAGTTTTCATGTCGTGTGAATTTAAGGATTCTTCAATAATTTGAATGGTATATTCAGGAGTTTTGGCATGTGTGTTACAGACGAAATAAATAACACAAAGTACAATCAAAATTACTCCGACTCCAATTCCGGCAAACTTTACACGATTAGACATAATTAAACACCACCTATTAAATTTTTGTTAATAATTTTTTGCAGTAATGACATCAAATGTACCGAGATTTTTAAGCCAGACGCATTTTTTACGGACAGCCTCAATGGATTCATCAATAATTTTTGCGTCAATGTTGCTATCCAAGTCAAAGAAAAAAATATATTCGCCGAGTTTAGTTCTGGCAGGTCTTGATTCAATCCTAGTCATATTTACATTGCGAAATGCAAATTCTTCTAAGACTTCACATAATGCACCGGCACGCTCGCCGTAAATTTGACAGATTATTAAAATTTTACTTTTGTAATTGTTAGTTTGGCAATTTTCACCGCGTCGAACCTCAAAAAACCTTGTGCTGTTTGACATGTTATCTTGAATTTCCATTGCGATTGTCGAAAGTCCGTTAATTTCACCGGCACGCTTTGTACAAATTGCCGCTAAACCTTCCTCGACTTTTGATGCCGCAACTATTTCTGCAGCTTTGGCAGTTGATGAGGTTGTACAAATTTCAACTAATGGAAAATTCTTTTGCAAATAAGTTCGGCATTGTGAGATTGGCTGTGCATGTGAAAAAATTCTTTTTATATCACCAATTTTAACTTCGGCTTTTGCCATTAATTGGTTATGCACTGACCAAATTAATTCACGTGATACGATTAAATTATCAGAACGTGCCAAAGTATCCAGCGTTATGTTAATTGATCCTTCGAGTGAATTTTCAACCGGCACGAATCCTGCGTCAATTTGACCAGTTTCAACAGCGTTTAATACCTCGTAAATTTCAGGATATATTACAAGGTCCATTGGTTCTGCAACTACTTTATTTAAATAGACCGCCGCAGCTTCGGAATGTGTGCCACGCGGTCCTAGTATTCCCATACGTTTCATTTAATCCTCAACTCTCTTATAAAATACGTTGAATTACATCTTGCGGAATGTCATTTATAAACCTGCTCATAGCTTTATTATGTTTTTTGTCAATGGAAGTCTCATAACTCAAATATAATTTCTTTTTAGCTCTTGTAATTGCCACATAAAATAATCTTGATTCTTCCTTTATGGTTTCATTTATTATTGATAAATAACTTGGAAATGTATTTTCCATTAGACCGGCAACGAATACGTAGTCAAATTCCATGCCTTTGGCTTGATTTACAGTTATAACCGGAATTTTCTTTTCATTTCTTAAAAAAAGTTCGGTATTTGACATGGTGACATATTGCAAAATTCTTTGTATTGCGTCCAATGGCGAAAGATTTGGATCATCGAAGTCATTGACGAATGACTGTAAATCATTTATATATTCGATTCGCTGAAATTCTTTTTGCTGCTCATAATATTTTTTTATTCCGAATGTATCAATAATTAATGCCGTTAAATCTTTTGGACGTAAAATATTGACTTTTTCGCGGATTGAAGACATTAATTCCATTGCAGATTCAAAATTTTTTAAGTGTTTGCATATGAATTGACGGCGCTGTTCAAGTGTAGGCAAAATATTTTTTTCAACTGCATAATTTAAGATCTCGGCTGTGGCACAAATGTCGTCATAAGCATCATGAGTTGATTTGTGAGTAACATTGCAAAATTCGCCTAAAGTAGCTAATTTATGATTGTCAAGACGCGGATAAAATCTCCTGAAAATGTCCAGCGTATCATAATAATTTTGATAATGCAACGGTGTCATTGAAAGGCGACTCATTTGGCTTGTTAAAATATTTAAATCATAGTTGACATTATGTCCGACAAGTACAGCATTTTCGGCGAATTTCACGAAGTCAGCGAAAACTTTCACAGCGTCTTGACCATTTTCCGATAAAAAATCATCAGTTAATTTATGGATATTGACCGAACGACCAACACTTTTTGTAGGTTTAAGGTATCGCATAAACTCACTTTTAATGCTGCCATCTGCTCTAAGTCGAATTGCCGCAATCTGAATAATTTCATCAGTCGTCGTATCCAATCCGGTTGATTCAACGTCAAATACCACAACGTTTTCCATTTCCAATGCTTGCAGAAGTTCTTCGTAAGGATCGCCAAATTGATGAGTTGAAGGCTCAATAAAATCCGTTAGTCTAATGCCGGCTTCGCGATAATCTTTTGAATTTATTTCTTCAATCGTAGTATCGCCAATACCTTTTATAAATCTTTTAATTACACGCCCTAAACTAATTCCGTCGTGTTTGTTTACGGCAAATTTCATAAATGCCAAGATATCTTTAATTTCTTGACGGCGAAAGAAATAATATTCACCAATCAGCATAAAAGGAATATCACAACCGGTTGATTGATTGATTTTTTCAAAAGCCTCAACCAAGCCTCTATTGTAATCATTTTCACGAGTAAGCACGCAAATTTTTGTTGAATCATTTATATTTAAATTTTTTATCTGTTTGTAAATCCATTGTGCCTCTTGACAAAAATTTTCAGCTTCATGTAAAAAAATGTTTTCGCCTTTTTCATAACTTGCAACTTTTATATCATTAGGATAAATCATTTTAACTTCGTCATAAAAACGATTTTTTAAATAAGTGTAGGACGCATGCAAAAGCGTTTTAGTTGAACGATAATTTTCATCAAGTACAATAACTAAAGGCTGATATTCCAATTTGAATTGTTCCTCAATTAACTTTGGTCTGGAACCGCGCCACTCATAAATTGTTTGAAACGGATCGCCGCATAAGAGTAAGTTGCTGTTACCAAAAACTTTAGAAATAATCTTATATTCTAATTCGCTGGTATCCTGCACTTCATCAATATTGATAAACTTGAAAGTATTCTGCCAAATCTTTCTGATCTCAACGTTTTGCAAAGCATTGTTGGCATAAATAATCAAATCTTCAAAATCTAAGCCATGAGTTTCGTTAAGCCTTCGATCATAAACCGCCATAAGTTTAGCACCGTCAAATTTTAATCTGTCAATTAATTCGCTATGCTTTCTAAAACAACTGTTCAAAAATGGCTGCTCATTTTCATAAATGTAATTAATTGCTGCTTGATAATTTTGAAATTTATTATCAAAATATAAATCTAAAAGTCCAATTTTAATTTTAACTTGTTTTATAAATTTTTGAATTTTGCTAGCGACGTTGGCATTGCCAAAACTTGTAGAGATTATATTTTTGCAATCTTCCTCGTCAAATACAACAAAGTCAGTAAATAAATCTGAAGTTTTCTTGGCAGTAAAACGAACCAAATCACAACAAAAACTGTGAAATGTCTTTACAATAACGTCTAGCGCTTCCGTTGCCATGTTTTGTTGTTCAAGTTCGTCTATAATTTTTTCCTTAATTTCGATGCAAGCTCTATTTGTGAAAGTCAAACATAGAATTTCTTCCGGTTTAGCATATCCTTTTTTAATTATATTTGCGATTCGACAGGCAAGCGTAGTAGTTTTTCCTGTACCTGCCGAAGCGATAAGAAAAATATTTTTTTCAAGTTCATCTACCACTATTTGTTGCAATGTGTTTAGTTCCATATTTTTACACCGTTAAAATTTTATGTTCATAAGTTCAGGAAACATGTCACCTATTGAATTTGTTAATTCTTTAGGTTTTAGTAAGTCAATGACCGGCTGCATTGTCTTTATAAATGCTTCATTATCCTGCATTAAAGCGAGAATGGCAGCGGTGTTTTCTGCATCTGCTAATGCCGTATGTGCTGTACCTTCAAAATTACGATTCATTGCACCGACAGCATGTTTAAGCGCTAACGAATTATGTAAACCTATTTTGTCGTCAAATTCCTTTTGTAGATCAATCCAATGAGATTCAAGCCAAACAACGTCAAATCCAGGCATTTTATAACTGCACTCACTCTTGAATTGATTCATATCTGAGGTACTCCATGAGTATAGCGTTACATCTTTTGTGCCGATCCAATCCATAAAATTATTAAATTCCACAACAAAATTTTTTTTATCGGCAACAGTTTCGTTGGTTATACTCGTAAGTTTTGTTATGTGTTTGGTAATTTCACTGAATTGAGGTTTAACATAACATTGAAATTCGCTAACCTGCTCAAATTTTTCATCGAGTTTGACGGCGCCAATTTCTATAACTTCGTCCGTTAATCGCTTACGAATTTCTTTTTCAGAACGGTTAATCGGATTCATTTCCAAATCTAAAACAACGTGAACCATTTTTTCCTCCTATATAAAATTTTGTTATATATTTTAATTCAAGTCTTAAATTTTTTCAATAGATTTATTTTTGTAAAATGAAATTGCTTAAATGATTGATTTTTTATGATATTCTTGTATAATTGGCATATACGCTGAAAATCGCAATAATCTTTTAGCAATTAACATCGTTTAGGAGAATTTACAATGAAAATCAAACTGAAATATAAAAATTTACATATTTTAAAATATATTTACATAACGTTGGCAGTTTTATTTTTTAATTGTACGCTTGCTCTGGCTTATGAATCGCCTAAAATCGCCATTGAAATGATTGACGAAAATAAAATTTATAATGTAGATGTTATTAAAGAAATTGCTGATACTTTGGATAATAAACTTAGCGTCGAAGATAAATTTAAAATAGTATCAAAAGACGAGGCAGATTTTTTGATTGAGGGCAAAGTTGTCGGTATAGGCAGCAACAATGTGTTTAATGATGAAATCGGCACAGGCATTGGAATTGGCGGCACGATAGGTTCCTCAGTTCACGGCGGAATTGGAATTTTTACTCGGCGTAATGACATTTTTAATATCGCAATAAGAGTCAATGTCATTCGTATCAGCGACAATAAAAATGTTTACAAAGGTTCATTTATAGGCAGAAGTAGCCGCAAGAAAGGCAAAACGACTGAAAATCTTATATCAGAGACGACAGACAAAGTTACTGATTCAATCGCAAAAAAATTAATTAAAGATGTCAACAAAGATACTCCTAAAATTTTTGCTGAGACTTAATTACTAAAAAACTTTTTTTGTCGGCAGGGATTTTATTTTTTTTCGGCGAATTATAAGACGATATGTATGTGCAGCAACGTGTTTTTTAAAATAAATTTAAAGTGAAAGCAGGTGAGCGTTGGTGGAAAAAGTCAAAGTAATGATCGTTGATGATTCTAAAATCAGCCGAACCATCTTGGCAAATCATCTATCCAAAACGAACTTTGAAGTTGTTGCAATGGCGGCAGATTCAGCCGAAGCTATCAGGCTTTATCAAGAACACAATCCAGAACTTGTAACAATGGATATGAATTTGCCTGACGCTGACGGAATAGAGTGTAGTAAAAAGATTCGCGGTCTTGATCCTGATGCAAAGATTGTTATGATTAGCGCAATGAAAGATGCTAGTCTTGTCTCTCAAGGTCGTGCCGCAGGTATAAGTGCATTCTTGCAAAAGCCTGTAAGCACTAACGATATTATTGATACGCTTTTATTGTTATGCCAACAGAAAATCAGCAAGGTTGCTGTTCTCCGTGAATCTTATGCAAAGGCTTTTGAAAGAGCGCTGCAACAAGGGATACTCAATTTGATTGGTGTTCAAAGCAAGATTAATTTAGAAACCTATGATAAGCGCTATGTATCTGTTGACGGAATTGCTGTCATTATCGGTTTAACAGGTTATCCTGTCGGTCGTTCGATTATTTACATGTCACATGATACAATGAAAGCATTTACAACAACTATGCTCGGCACGGAAGACATTAACGAAGACGAAATGAATGAAGCTGTTGAGGAAGCAGCCAATATTGTAGTTGGTCGTGGTGCTTCAAATATTAATGACGTTTTCAAGGATAAAGAAATGCGTATCACACCGCCTGGAACTATTTTTGGTTCAGGTATCAAAATTGCCAGTCCAAAGCTAACAACTTTTAAACTCACCGCTTCCACTAAAGTCGGTGAAATTTTTATGAATGTCGGCTTTGCGGAAGGAGAATGATGACGTGGATGCAAAACTCGTAAATCCTTTTATTGATGCTTTCATCTCTGTTATGCCGCAAATCGGCTTTCCAATTCCAAAGAGAACGAAAGTATATTTACAAAATAAAAATATTACCAATTTCGGCGTTGCAGTAATGCTTGGTTTTACAAAACAAATACGTGGAAATGTTGTATATAATATGAATGAAGATACGGCAAAATTTATAGCTTCAACTATGATGATGGGTATGCCTGTTTCCGAAATTGATACAATGGCGCAGTCTGCTATCGCTGAAATGAGCAACATGCTTGCGGCAAATACGGCAACGAACCTTACAGCACTTGATTTAGAAGTTGACATTTCAACGCCAAGTGTAACTGTCGGCAAAGATACTCAAATGAAAATCAGCAACACGCAATACCTTACCATTGAAATGGATTTAGGCGGTCATAAAGTTGATATCGCCATTGCCGTTGACAGAGACGTTTAAGACAATGCGTAATTAATAATGCGTAGTGCTTAATGGAGAACCAAACTCTTTACGCATTACGCATTTTGCATTATTGAATAATTTGGAGGAGATAATTTGCAGATTAAAGATATACTTTCAAAGTCAATTTTAGATGCGGCTAAAAAAACTGTTGAGGACGGAATTTTTAAACTCGCTGAAAATGATAAGCTGCCGGATATTTTATTGGAAGTGCCGCCTAAAAAAGAGTTTGGAGACTTCGCAACCAATTTTGCAATGCAGTCGGCAAAAGTATTTCATGCTAATCCAAGAAAAATTGCTGAAGAAATTAAAAGCCGAATCCAGCTCGAACAGATTGACAAGATTGAATTTGCCGGCGCAGGATTTTTGAATTTTTATTTAAAGTCTACAGTAATTTATGATACTTTTAAAAAGATTTTCAATGCCGGCGAAAATTATGGTCAACTGCCGAATAAAAATAACGCAACGATTCAAATTGAATATGTCAGTGCAAATCCAACCGGTTTATTACATGTCGGTCATGGACGTGGTGCAGCGGCTGGCTCGGCAATCGTCAATATTATGCGTGCAGCAGGTTACAACATTCAATCCGAATATTATATCAATGATGCCGGCAATCAAATGGATAAACTTACAATATCTGTAAATGCTCGTTATCTTCAACTTCTCGGTCAACAGACAGAGGCAGATTTTCCGGAAGACGGATATAAAGGCGAAGATATTATTGACACAGCTAAAAGGATAATTGACAGAGACGGCGATAAATATTTACACGTTTCCGAAGAAGAACGTTTAAACGCTATGAGAGAACTCGGCTATCAAGATAAACTTGCCGAACTCAAAAAGGACTTAAAAAATTTCCGCGTTGAGTTTGACAACTGGTTCAGCGAACGCACTTTACACCCTGCTGCCGTGAATGAATCTATTGAGGTTCTCAAAAAAATTGGTGCAATTTATGAACAAGATGGCGCACTTTGGCTGAAGTCCACAGACTACGGTGATGACAAGGATAGAGTTGTTGTCCGTGAAAATGGCGAACCGACTTATCTTGCCGCTGATATTGCCTATCACAAGAATAAATTTGAGCGTGGTTTCGGCGAGTTAATTAACATTTGGGGAGCAGATCATCACGGTTACGTTTGCAGAGTTAAAGCAGCCATGTCGGCTCTAGGTTTCGACGCTGATAAATTAAAAATACTCTTTTTGCAGATGGTTGCACTTTACCGTAGCGGTGAACTTGTCAAAATGTCTAAACGCAGCGGCAACGCTATACCTTTGCGAGAATTAATGGAAGAAGTCGGCACTGATGCGGCAAGATTCTTTTTCCTGATGCGTTCAATGGAGAGTCAACTTGATTTTGATTTAGACCTTGCCAAGAAAAAATCTAGCGACAATCCGGTTTATTACGTCCAATATGCACATGCTAGAATTTGCAGCATTTTTAGACAAACGACAGAAATGAATATCGTAATGGAAGATAATCCTAATTTCAATTTGCTGATTCATTCGTCAGAGATTGATTTGATTAATAAAATTATCGACTATGAAGAAGAAATTGAAAAAGCGGCGCAGGATTATGCTCCTCAAAAAATTACACGTTACGCACAAGAAATTGCCGCCCTTTTCCACGCATTTTATCGCGATTGCAGAATTATCGGCGTTGAAAGCAATTTAGCTTCGGCACGATTAGGATTAATAAAAGTTACGGCGCATGTAATTAAACATGCACTAAATCTGCTTGGCGTTTCAGCTCCAGAGTCAATGTAATTTAATGGAAAGGATTGGTATAATGTTGAAAATGTTAAGAACATGGGATATTTTTGACACATTGATTGCCAGAAAATGTGTTTTTCCACATATTGTATTTCAAATTATGGAACAAATCAGTAAGATAAATGGGTTTGCCAACATTAGAGGAGCAGCAGCAGATTTTGCTGTTAAAAAGGATAAAAGCTGTAATTTAGATGATATTTATAATGCAATGTGTAAAATTTCAAATATTCCTTATCAAATTGCGGAAAAACTGAAGCAACTTGAATGTGATATAGAAATTGATCAAGCAATACCAATTACTGAAAATGTAAATCAAGTAAAATCCGGTGATATATTAATTTCTGACATGTATTTGCCAGAGGAAATTATTAGAAAAATGTTAGATAAAATTGGATTATTTGTTCCGGTAGAACTTGTTATTACAACTTCCGGAAAGACACAAAAGGGGGGGGGGTATGGCAGCAATTTAAAGAACAGAAATCCTATTTGTTTCATACAGGCGATAATATGGAAGCCGATATTTGGAATCCACGAAAGTATGGATTTGATTCTTCATATACACCGTTAAGTCAAATAACTCCTATTGAGCAACAACTTTTCCAAAGAAATTTTGAGTTTGCAGCATATTTGCGTTCTATACGTTTAAAGAATCCTTTTAATGAAGAAATAAAACGTCTTTATTGGACTTTATTTACTGTTAATTTGGGTATATTATTGATTTATGTTCCATTAATAGATGCTATTTGTAAAAAACATAATTTTGAATATATAGGTTTTTGCGGTCGAGATGCTTATCATGTATATCAATTATATAAAAAATTTAAGCAGGATAAAAATGAACCTATGCCTACTTGCGACTATCTTCATTTTTCTCGTACTCTCTTTGAAAAGTGTATAGAAGATGTAAGAAAATATTACGCAAATAGAATTGGTGATAGAAAAGCTCTACTAATTGATTTACTTGGAAGTGGTAGACATTTATGCTATATGAGGGAGAAAATAAAATCAACTTTTTCTATAATGTTTGGATATTGGGGTGGCTATAAAGCTGCTGCTGAAGCATATCCTAAATGGGATATACCAAAAAATTGGACAAATATACGAGATGGCATTAAGTTTGAATCTGAAAAAAATATTGATTTTTATGTAATTAATAGTGAAGAATTTAAAGAAAAACTTAATACCAATGACTGGGAAATGTTCAATCGAGCAACTCATAATTCACCTATTAGACTTAAAGCTATAAAAATTGCTAATAAAATCATACCTGAGGTCATTTTCAAACAATCAGATGACACAGAATATACAGAAGTATTTCAAACTTGCATTAAAGAAGTATTAAATTCAAAAATTGAATGGATTACATTTAATGAAAACAAAATAGAAGAAATGGTATCTTTAATGAAATTTTTATTAATCAGTTTTCTTAAGGCTGGAGAACCTATATTCTTGAGAAGTAAATATCAGCTTGCTTTTTAATATTATAAGAGGTGATTTTTTGTGAAGGATATTGATTATAAATCCTTGTCCGAAGTCGATATTGCATACAGAATTTTGGCCGACAATAATGAACAGCCAATTTATTATAAGGACCTTATCATGGAAGTTATTGAAAAAAAGCGTAAGTCAATACAATCTATGGCGGTTGCAATATCTGAAATTTACACAATGATTAATATGGACGGTCGCTTTCAACATCGCGGCGATGGTAGATGGGGTTTAACTGAATGGAATCCGCCGGAAACTAAACGAAGTTCTCGCGGTTCCTCAAAATCCTCAAAATCAGCGGCAAGTAAGGCAGAAGATATTCAGGAATAAACATTGCTGCTTATATCAGAAAAAATTTATTAGTCATTGAGGTTATAATTTATGGCAAAATATATTTTTGTTACCGGCGGCGTAGTATCTTCGCTCGGCAAAGGCATTACAGCCGCTTCACTTGGAAGACTTTTAAAAAGTCGCGGTCTTAAAGTTACAATTCAAAAATTTGATCCTTATATTAATATTGATCCTGGCACAATGAGTCCTTATCAGCATGGCGAAGTTTTCGTTACAGATGACGGCGCCGAAACTGATTTGGATTTGGGACATTATGAACGCTTCATTGATATAAATCTCACAAAAAATTCAAATACTACGACAGGCAAAGTTTATTGGTCGGTGCTTTCAAAAGAACGCAAAGGCGATTATTTAGGTTCAACCGTTCAAGTTATTCCGCATATTACAAATGAGATTAAAGAGCGAGTTTATGCGGTTGCTGAACTTGATGAGGCAGATGTTGTAATAACTGAAGTTGGTGGTACTGTCGGCGATATCGAAAGTCTGCCATTTCTTGAGGCAATTCGTCAAGTCAAAAAGGAAGTTGGCAAAAATGATGTCCTTTACATTCACGTCACGTTATTGCCTTATATTGCCGCAGCCGGTGAACTAAAGACTAAACCTACTCAGCACAGTGTTAAGGAATTGCGTTCTATTGGCATTCAGCCGGATATTTTAGTTTGTCGTACAGAACAGCCTATTTCCAGCGATATGAAACGAAAAATTGCACTTTTCTGCGACGTTGACGAAAGTGCTGTAATTCAAAATCTTACGGCTAAATCAATTTATGAAGTGCCACTTATGATGAGAGATGAAGGACTTGATAGAATTGTCCTTGAAAAACTCAATTTAAATCTTTCGCCGGCGAAAATGAGCGAATGGGAAAAAATGGTTTATAAAATTCATCACCCGGAACGCAAGGTTAAAATTGCAATCGTCGGAAAATATGTTGAATTGCCTGATGCTTATATTTCGGTTACGGAAGCGCTGCACCATGCCGGTATTGCTAATTCCGCTGCCGTAAAAATTCAATGGATAAACGCCGAGAAGATCGAAGCGCCGGAAACTGATTTAGATGAAGTCTTCAACGGCTGCAAGGGAATTTTAGTTCCTGGCGGTTTTGGTGACAGAGGCATTGAAGGTAAAATCAAGGCAATTAACTTTGCACGTCAAAATAATATACCGTTCTTTGGATTGTGTCTTGGTATGCAGTGCGCCGTAATTGAATTTGCAAGGAATGTTTGCAATTTTGCTGACGCCAATTCAACGGAATTTAATCCAGAAACGGAATATCCTGTAATTGCGCTTATGGATTCACAGCTTACTGTCACTGATAAAGGCGGTACAATGAGGCTTGGTGCTTATCCTTGTAAAGTTGCTAACGATACTTTTACTTACAATGCGTATTCAAACGTTGACGATAAATTGGCAAACAATATTTCAATCATTGATGACAGTTTAATAATTCACGAACGCCATCGCCACAGATTTGAGTTTAATAATAAATTCCGTGAAATTTTTGCTGATAAAGGCATGATTATTGCAGGAACATTGCCGGATAATTCGCTTGTTGAAGTTATTGAACTTGATAAAAGTTTGCATACGTGGTTTGTTGGCTGTCAATTTCATCCGGAATTAAAATCGAGACCGAATCACCCGCATCCGCTTTTCCGTGATTTTGTCAATGCAGCAATAAATAATAATTAATTAATTTTTGCAAATCGCTGATATAAAAAGTCAGCGGTTTTTTTCTTGTCAAGATTTTTGTTTGCTGATATAATTTCAATCATGGCAAAAAAATTTTTAGGAGGATTCTTATGAGCATAGATAAGAAGACATTTTATATTACGACGCCGATTTATTATCCTAGCGCCAAACTTCATATTGGACATGCTTACTGTACAACCATTGCCGATGCTATTGCAAGATTTAAGCGTCTCGCCGGTTATGAAGTTTTTTTCTTGACAGGCAGCGATGAGCATGGTCAAAAAATACAACGTGTGGCTGAGACGCAAGGTGTTACGCCGATTGAATACGTTGATAAAATCGTTGCAGGTTTTCAAGAACTTTGGCAGCGTCTCAACATTTCAAATAATGATTTTATTCGTACATCTGAAATGCGCCACCAAAAAGTTGTACAAGAAATTTTCAAAAAGATTCAAGACAAAGGCGATATCTATTTAGGAACTTACAGCGGTCTTTACTGCACGCAGTGTGAAAGCTATTGGACTGAACATCAACTTGACGAGAATGGCTGTTGTCCTGATTGTCATCGTCCGATTGAAAATATTTCCGAGCAGGCTTATTTTTTTAAGATGAGCAAATATGCAGATAAAATTCTCAAACACATTGAAGATAATCCAAATTTCATTGTTCCAACGAGCCGCCGCAATGAGATGATTAATTTTATTAAGCAAGGTCTTGAAGATTTATGTATATCGAGAACTTCATTTAATTGGGGTATTCCGGTGCCGAACGATGAAAAGCACGTGATTTACGTTTGGTTTGACGCCGTTATTAATTATATTACGCCGTTGTTTGATGATGTTGAGGCTTTTAAAAAGTTTTGGCCGGCAGATATTCATTTAGTTGGTAAAGAAATTGTCAGATTCCATTCAATTATTTGGCCTGCAATGTTAATGGCTGCTGATTTGCCGCTGCCTAAGCAAATTTACGGTCACGGCTGGTTAATTGTTGGCGGCGACAAAATGAGCAAGTCAAAAGGTAACGTCGTGGACCCACTGTTGTTGATTGATGAATTTAGCGCCGATGCTATCAGATATTTTCTGCTGCGTGAGATAACTTTAGGTCAAGACGGAAATTTCAATCGTGACGCACTCATTACAAGAATTAATGCCGATTTAGCAAACGACTTGGGCAACCTTTTACACAGAACGCTGAACATGATTAATAAATTCCAAAACGGTGTTGTTATTGCTTCTGATGGCGAAAGTGAAATTGATAAATCATTAAAAAGCGACGCTGCAAGCACTGTTGCCGATTATGAAACGCTGATGAATAATATTCAGTTGTCAGACGCCATTAAACGTACCTGGACATTTATAAGCCGTGCCAATAAATATATTGACGAAACAATGCCTTGGAAACTTGCTAAAGATGAAACGCAGAAACAGGCTTTATCTAATACTCTTTACAATCTTGTTGAATCGCTTCGTATTATCAGCATTTTAATTAGTCCATTCATGCCGACAACTGCTGAAAAGATTTATGAGCAGCTCAATCTTGATAATTTTGACAATATTCAACTTGATGACGCTAAAAAATTCGGAAAATATCCAAGCGGAAATAAAGTTGGCAAGCCTCAACAACTCTTTCCACGAATTGAAATTAAAGACTAAAAATAAAAAAGGCATTCCTATTTTGGAATGTTCATTCGATTTTCTTTATATTATGCGTTCTTTTCTTGTCCTTTAACTCTGCGATCTATTGATGATAAACCTCGATAAACTGTGCTGATGTCTATGGCCTCACCTCGACTTGCAACATAACGCTCAAGCTTACGTTTAACTCTCTGCAATGCGTTATCAATAGATTTAACATGACGATTTAAACCTTGTGCAATTTCTTGATAGGATTTGCCATCAAGATAAGCCATTAAAACTTGCCATTCAAGATCGCTTAAAATTTCTTCCATTTTGCGCTCAATGGTCAAAAATTCCTCGCGGCTTATTACAAGTTCTTCAGGGTCAGCAACTTTAACACCGGATAAAACATCTAGAAGCGTTCTATCAGAATCTTCGTCATAAATTGGCTTATTTAGTGAAATGTAAGAATTTAGCGGAATGTGTTTTTGTCTCGTCGCTGTCTTAATTGCCGTAATAATTTGCCTTGTGACGCATAATTCGGCAAAAGCGTGAAATGAGGATAACTTATCACTTTTAAAATCACGAACCGCCTTGTAAAAACCAATCATTCCTTCTTGTATAATGTCTTCCCTATCTGCACCAATCAGAAAATAAGATCGCGCCTTTGCTCTTACAAAACTTCTGTAACGATGTATCAGATAATCAAGCGCATTGTTATTGAAATTATTTTTGATTTCTACAATTAATTCCTCATCTGTTAATGATTCAAATTTTTCATAATCACTAATGCCTTCTATATCCATATTATCATCATAACCCACTTCCATTAAAACAATATTTTAACGTTCTTTTTAATACAGGATAAAATAAATTAAATTCTAGAAATTTATTTTAAATCCTGCTTTTTTTTTATTATACTTCACTATTTATTTAAAGTCAAATTATTTTCGCCTTCTGATTTCCTCAAGTTTTGCAAATACATTATCGTCAAGTTGATCTGCAACTTCGCTGCGAACTAATGGCAAGGTAACACTGCTCAGATACTCTTTACGAAGGTGCTGTTTAGCGCGAATTATTGCACGATAAAATTCTCTCGAAGGATGACGATATGCACCGGCGCCAAGAATTACACTTTCAATGACGCCATCTGAACTGACAACGTGAATCTCCTTGCGCTGCTTTGCAAGTTCATAAACTAATCGCTCAATCACGTTATCTGCTGTTACACCTGCGGCGCTGTAAATGACCTTAAAATGTTCGCCATAACTTTCTACGTGTTCTTCCTCGTCAGTAGAGCCGGCGTCAAATACTACGGTTATATCGAATTTTTCGTAGGCGCCGTACTCAATTAAAATGTTTATCAATCTGTCGCGAGCAATGGCAAATTCTTCGGTTTTAAGTTCCGGCCAAGCATAAATTAAATTATACCCGTCAACTAAATAATATTCTCGTTTCTTACTCATTTCTCAACTAATCTTTCATTTAGATATATTTTCATTTTATTATTGATTAAAACTTTTGTAAAGAGATATATTAATTGAAAATTTTTTTGTATTATTTAACGTTAAAAGGATAATATCGGATTAGTCATGGAAAATTTTGGTAATTAAAATGTAAAGCAGCATAAATTAAGTTAGGCACTTTCAACTGAAAAGTTATCTTATCATAAAATAATAAGTGCAGATGAGTTACTTCATCTACACTTATATGGAACTAAAAGATACTGTTACATGAACGATCAGTTTTTATTTATCCCTAATATATACTTCGTATCTTCTTTAGCGGATAAATTATCTATTTTCATTTATTGTGATATTTTTACCGTTTTCAACTTTAAATGTATTGTTGTCACCCAAATTGAAAATGACATCTTTTTTATTAAATGTCCAAGAAATCATATCATTGAAAGTAGTTCCAGCAAGACTTATAATATCACCTGCTGCATAATCGTTGATAACGTCATTGCCTTTTTTATGAATGAAAATATCATTACCTTTACCGCCGATTAAAGTGTCGTCACCTGAATCACCGTTTAAGGTATCAGCCACCTTGCCGCCTTTCAATATGTTATTTTCACCACTGCCGATGATATTAACAGCAGTTTTAGACGCTGAGGCATCCACTGCTTTTGCAAAAGAATTATTCGATATGTCTAAGGTATTGCTCGTTGCAGACGCTTTCAATGTAGCACCTTTTGCACCAAAAACTTAAGTATCTTTGCCAACCGTTATTTCTTTACCTTGACCATTGTTGATTTGGATAGTTCCGAATTCGGCAGTACCTATACCTACTGACAATATTACATGTTTAGTTTTTGGTTTTATCTCATACGAGATGAGTTCTTGATTATCCTCAAACACAATCCGATCTTCAGACGTATAATCAGTGATAACATCATTGCTCCAACCATAAACAAACACATCTTTGCCATTACCACCGGTTAATGTATCACTACCTGTGCCGCCTTTTAAGGTATCATCACTTTTACCGGCTTTGATTAAACCGTTAGAAGTTAAATTAAGACCATATTTTTTATTGACAGAAGAAGCATTTAAAATAGTAATTACTGGAGAAATTTCTGAAGCATTAACATTGTTTCCAATTTTGTTGACATAAGCATCATTGACGATAAGAGTTAAGTCACTTCCTGAACCTTGTAATGTATATCTAGATTCACTTACGAATTTTGCCTTCTTATAACTGTAAATGGCTTTTTTACCTCTATATGTAATGGTAACAGCTTCGTTGATTCTAATAGATCCGCCATCGTTAAACGTATAGATTGCATCTTGAGCATTTTTATTTGCACTTTTAACTACTTCAACTGAATCTATTTGTTGATCTTTCCGTAGTTTAATAATATCCTTCTTCTCATCATAATCAGTTACCACATCTTTACCGCCGTAATAGACGATAGTATCTTTACCGGCACCCCTTCAAGATTATCATTACCTGAACCGGTAGTTATGGTCGATTTAATTGTCTTATTGTTTACGTAATTATTACCTTCACCAGCATCAATACTTGCATAATATGAAGAAACGGTAGAATTATTATTACTGTAAATCGTATCATCGCCGTTACCACCAACAATGGTTGATATATTGGCATTGCTGTTGATATAATCGGAACCTTCACCGCCGTCGATATATGCAGGACCTATGCTTGATTGATTATTTATACTGTCGTCATCATCACCACCATAAATAGTAGGACGACTGCCATTATTATAAATTGTATCTTTACCGCTACCACCTGTCATAGATACAGAGGAACCGGTATTATTAATATAATCTTCATCATCGCCAGCGTCTATTCTAGAAGAATTTCCGGAATTTTGAATAGAATCTTTGCCGCTTCCACCATCTATCGTGCTTGAATTTCCAGCATTATAAATATTATCATCACCTTCATCGGCAATGATTGAAGAATAAGAGCCAGAATAATTATAAATTGAATCGTTGCCAGCTCCTGCTTCAACCGTTACATGTGAGCTATAATAATTATAAACGCTGTCGTTTCCTTTACCAGCGATAATAGAAGCATAAGAGTCAGAATAGTTGTAAATATAATCGTTGTCTGAGCCGCTGTCTATAGTTACTGAAGTGCCACCATTAAGATAAGTTCCATTGGTTCCATTGGTAAAATCCTTATAGCCATTATAAATCGTTTCTTTGCCTGTGTCACCGCCATAGATTGAAACGGAATTACCATTATTATAAATATAATCGTCGCCGTCACTACCATCTATTGTAACATCTTTTGTATAACCGCCACCAATAGTGTTTTTTTTATTTGCAATTAACCTATAACAATCGGCAAAAAGTGATATTTAAATAACTTGACATAATCTATAAAGATATGTTAAACTACTTGACGTTAAAACAGACATTCCGCTGGATTAATTTGTTTGCGTAATTAAAAGATTAATCATGAATGTCGAAGGAGGAATTTTATATTATGAATATTATTGAGGCACTTGAAAAAGAACAGCTTCGCGATGTACCTAAGTTTGCTCCTGGCGATACAGTTAAGGTGCATGCAAAAATCGTTGAAGGTACTCGTGAGCGTATTCAGATTTTTGAAGGCGTTGTAATTGGTCGACAAGGCACCGGAGTCAGAGAGATGTTTACTGTTCGCCGCATTTCTTACGGCGTCGGCGTTGAAAGAATGTTTCCGGTTCATTCGCCGCGTGTCGATAAAATTGAAGTAGTTCGACGCGGTGCTGTACGTCGTGCAAAACTTTACTACTTGCGTAAATTGACCGGCAAGGCAGCTCGCATTAAAGAAAAGAAAAACTAATTTTGTGCGGAATTAGGGATTAGGAATTAGGAATTTAGAATCTGGAATTTAGAATTATTTCTTTATTCCTCATTCCTCTTTCATAATTCCTAATTTTTTTTGGAGGTCTTTTGTAAATATGAGTTCATTAGGCGAAGATACGAAAGATTGGGTAGTATCAATAGTTGTGGCAGTTGTAATGGCACTTTTGATTCGTACTTTTATTGTAGAATTATATATAGTTGACGGACCGTCAATGCGGCCAACTTTGCAACATGAGGAAAGATTAGTTGTAAATAAATTTATTTACAGATTGAGAGAGCCGGAAAAAGGTGAAATTTTAATTTTTAGATATCCGCGTGATCCGAGCAGAGATTTTATTAAACGTGTTATTGCAACTGCAGGTGATACAATCGAAATTAAAGAAGGTCGCGTCTATGTCAATGACCAAATGCTCAAAGAAGATTATATTTTAGAGAAGACGCGGACAGAATATCCAAAGGTTACGATACCTGAAGGCACAATTTTTGTCATGGGTGATAATCGAAACAATTCTGACGACAGTCGTTTTTCTGATGTTGGCTTTGTACCTCTCGACTTGATTAAAGGAAAAGCTATCCTTGTTTTTTGGCCACTTGACAATATAAAATCTTTACCTTAATTAAAAATAGCGGTTAGTATTTAGTGTTTTACTATTTACTATCCGCTATTGATTTAATTGGTGGTCTTTGATAAAATGTTTAAAATATTAATCGAAGGAGTGAGCAAATTGGAAAAAGATTTGGAAACAACAGCTTTAACCGGAAGAAGCATTACAGCACTCGAAAAATTTTCAACTAAAGAAATCAGATTAATTTTAGATACGGCAAAAGAGATGAAAAAAATTATTCAACGCGATATAAAAAAAGTACCAACTTTGAGAGGAAAGGCGATCGTAAATTTATTTTTTGAGCCGAGCACCAGGACAAGAACTTCGTTTGAACTTGCAGGAAAATATCTCAGCGCTGATGTCGTAAGTATTAATACAAGTTCGTCAAGTGTAGTCAAAGGTGAAAGCCTTCGCGATACACTCTATACGATTGAGGCAATGGGAGTTGATGCAATCGTAATGCGCCATAAGGCAGAAGGTGCCGCTGACTTTGCCGCTAAAGTTGTTAAGCCTGTAATAATTAATGCAGGCGACGGCGCACATGCACACCCGTCACAAGCGCTTTTAGATTTGTTTACGATTGAGCAGGATAAAGGTCATTTGGAAGGTCTCAAAGTTGCAATCGTCGGCGATATTCTTCACAGCCGCGTTGCACGTTCTGATATTGCCGGTATGCTTAAAATGGGTATTGAAGTTCATATTGCAGGTCCAAAGACGTTGTTACCGAGATTTTTAGACATTGACGGCGTTCATGTTCATGAATTTGTTGAAGATGCAATCGAAAATGCTGATGTAATAAACGTCCTTAGAATCCAACTTGAAAGACAACAGGCAGGTTTATTTCCGTCAACAAGAGAGTATGCTAGAATTTTTGGTATCAATGATGAACGTTTAAAACTTGCTAAAGAAGATGTATTAATTTTGCATCCAGGTCCGCAGAATAAAGGTCTTGAAATCTCAACAGCAGTTGCTTATGGCGATAAATCAGCAATACGTGAGCAAGTTCAAAACGGTGTATCAGTAAGAATGGCGCTTTTAACTTTAACATTAATTGGCAAGA
>CAJOHI010000025.1 GCA_905234365.1 uncultured Selenomonadaceae bacterium
CACCTGTTCCCTTTCCGAACACAGTAGTTAAGCACCTTTGCGCCTTTCTTCACTTGCATGGCAACGTGCTGGTAACGGGAGGTTTTGCCGATTTAATTTATCTTAGAAAGTTGTTTATTTTACTAAACAGCTTTTTTTATTTTGCAACTTTTGAAAACTTTAAGGTAAAATTTATACAATACTTAATCTAAATCATTAAAGTTTATTTTTTTCAACTAGCACAACGAGTTATATTATGTTATAATTTCGTATCATAGTATAATATATCAAGAGGTGAATTTACAGTATGAATTCTATCAGAAAGCGAGATTTATCTATGCTTATCTTCGCTGTTATAATTTTCGCTGTCCTTCAGGCTTTAATGTCTTTTTGGCAGCTTAATCTTATCCTTATCGCTATTAATGTAATTATGTCAGTTAGTCTCAATCTTATTAACGGCTATACCGGTCAATTTTCTCTCGGTCATGCCGGTTTTATGGCTGTCGGCGCTTATGTCGGAGTTGTCGTTACAACTAACTTCGGCTTGCCTCTCTTTGCCGCAATTATTGCCGGTGCCGCCTCTGCTGCCATTCTTGGCTTCCTTATCGGTCTACCTACACTCCGTCTTCGTGGCGATTATCTCGCTATTGCTACTCTCGGTCTCGGTGAAATTATCCGTATCGTTATCATGAATATTGACTATGTTGGCGGTGCTGCTGGTTTTAAGGGTATTAAGCACTTAACCTCTTTTCCGATAGTCTTTTTCGTAATGCTCTTTACTCTCTTTTTTGTCAAGAATTTTGTAAACTCCACTCATGGTCGTGCTTGTATTGCTATTCGCGAAAATGAAATTGCTGCTGAGGCTATGGGTGTCAATACAACTAAATTCAAGGTTATGGCGTTCACTATCGGTGCTGCCTTTGCCGGTGTCGCTGGTGCCTTGTTCGCTCATCAATTTTACTTAATCAGTCCTAATTCCTTCACTTTCCTTGCCTCATTCAACTATTTAATTATGGTTGTTCTCGGAGGCATGGGCTCTATCACCGGTTCCATTGCCGGTGCCTTTGTTGTTACCTTCATCTCTGCTGCGCTTGCTTCTTTTCCTGAATTTAGAATGATTATTTACGCTCTTGCACTTATCCTGCTCATGTTTTATCGTCCTCAAGGTCTTTTTGGCTACATGGAATTTACTAACCTTAAACCTATCAGCACTTTACTCGATAAGGTTTCCGGTAAATGAGGTGTCATCATGAAACATAAATTAATTTTAGATATTCATACTCACACTATCGCCAGCGGTCATGCTTATGGCACTATCCGTGAAATGGCTTACGCCGCTAGTATTCGTCATCTTAAAGCTATTGGCTTCACGGAACATGCTCCGGGTATTCCCGGTACTTGCGATCCGTTTTATTTTTATAATTTAGCCGTTATTCCTCGTGAAATTTTCGGCGTTAAAATCTTTCATGGTAGCGAAGTCAATGTCCTTAACGACGGTTCCTTGTCACTTCAAGAAAAATGGCTTGAAAAACTTGATTACGCAATTGTTGGTATTCACTCTCAATGCTACCAAAATGCCGGCGTTGAGAAAAACACTGCTAACCTCATTGAGTGCATGAAAAATCCTAAAGTGCATTTCGTCTCGCACCCAGATGATAGCAATATTCCTCTTGATTATACCCTTCTTGTTCCTGCCGCTAAAAAATATAATGTCGCTCTTGAACTTAATAACAGTTCCCTTATTAAAAAGGATAAACGTCTTAACTGCTATGATAATTATAAGTTTATGTTAGGTCTCTGCCTTAAATCTCGTACTAATATTTTCGTCGGCTCTGACGCTCATGATCCTTCTGCTGTTGGTCTTTTCAATCTTGCCGAAGACCTTCTTGACCAGCTTGACTTTGACGAAGATTTAATCATCAATAATGATCTTGAAAAATTCACTAATTTTATTAATTTTGAGGTGTAACATGCCTGTCTTACTAAAAACTGAAAACGTATCCGAAGTCTTTGGCGGTCTCAAAGCAGTCGACGACTTCAATATTTACATTAACAGTGGCGAATTAATCGGACTTATCGGTCCTAACGGTGCCGGCAAAACCACTGCTTTTAACCTCATCACCGGCGTCTATCAGCCTACTACCGGCACTATCACTTTTGACGGTAAATCCTTGCTTGGTCTAAAACCTTACCAGATCACGCAGCTCGGTATTGCTCGTACCTTCCAGAATATTCGCCTGTTCTCTGAACTTTCCGTCCTTGATAACGTTAAAATTGCTTATCATTCACATATTAATTATTCTCTCCTTGAATCTGTCCTTCGTGTCGGTCGCTACTTCAGCGAAGAAAAGGAAGTTGAGCGGCAAAGTCTTGAACTGCTTAAAATTTTCAATCTTGAATCTCATGCTCATGAAGTTGCTAAAAATCTTCCTTATGGTGCTCAACGCCGTCTTGAAATTGCACGTGCTCTTGCTGCTAAGCCGAAATTACTTCTCCTTGATGAACCTGCTGCCGGTATGAATCCGCAAGAAACTCATGAGCTTATGCAGCTTATTCAGTGGATTCGCAATCAGTTTGCGCTTTCTATTCTCCTCATTGAACATGATATGTCTCTTGTTATGCAGATTTGTGAGCGTATTTACGTCCTTGAGTATGGCATTATCATTGCTTCCGGCTCACCTCAAGAGATTCAAAACAATCCTGATGTTATTCGTGCTTATCTTGGCGATGAAACCATTAATTAAGTTATAAAGTTTTGGCTGTCGTCGATTCTCTATTTTTAATTTTAATTATCTTTCAGAAGGAGTTGTTATAATGTTTTCTTTTGCTATTCTCGGTTTTGGCAATCTCGCTAGAGGTGTTATTGCCGCTGCTTCTCAAAATCCTGATGCTCATCTTGCTGCCGTCTTTACACGTCGTCAACCTACATCTATAAATATTAATCTCGATGTTCCTGTACTTAATATAGATGAGTTACCAAATTGGAAAGATAAATTCGATGTGCTCGTACTCTGCGGCGGCTCCGCTAAAGATTTGCCTAGCCAATCTCCTACTTACGCTAAACTTTTCAATATTGTCGATTCTTTCGATACTCACGCTAATATTCCGTCTCATTTTAAAAATGTCAATGACGCCGCCGTTTCTTCCAATCATCTTGCCATTATCTCAACCGGCTGGGATCCTGGCTTATTCTCTCTCGCCAGATTATTTGCCGCTGCTACACTTCCAAATGGCTCTACTTATACTTTTTGGGGCAAAGGCGTTAGTCAAGGTCATTCTGATGCAATTAGACGCATTAACGGAGTAAAGGACGCTCGTCAGTATACAATACCTGTTAATGACGCTCTTGAATCTGTTCGTTCTGGAAATACGCCTACCTTATCTCCTCGTCAAATGCACAGTCGTGACTGCTATGTCGTTCTTGAAGATGGCGCTGATTCTGCTGATGTTGAACGTCAAATTAAAAACATGCCTAATTATTTCGCTGATTATGATACTACTGTTCACTTCATCTCACAGGAAGAACTCGACCGCGATCATTCCGCTTTACCTCATGGTGGCTTCGTCATTCGCGCTGCTAAGACTCAAAATAACAATCACGTATTTGAGTTCAGTTTAAAACTTGATTCTAATCCTGAATTTACCGGCAGCGTTCTGCTCGCTTATGCTCGTGCTGTCTCTCGCCTTAGTAAGGAAGGTCATAAAGGTTGCTTGACAGTCTTTGATATTCCGCCTGCCTATCTTTCGCCGCTTTCTTCTGAGGAACTTCGTTCGAGGTTACTGTAATGGCAAAACCACTTACCGCTCCAACTCCTCCTGAAGCTCCTGCTGCTCCTCAAGTTTCCATTGGCGACAGACTTCAATCCGTTCAAAATCGAATTGCCGAGATTGAGTCTCTTAACTCAAAAAAAGCCGCTAAATCTACTGATTCCGCTACGACCTCTCCAGAACCTAAGACTCAATCTCCCGCTGCTAATCGCAAGGTTACATCTCCTGAATCTATGGCTCGCGACGCTGTGGCTAATGGTTCCGGTCCCTTAACTAAACGTATTTCTGAAAAAAATGATACTGTCTCCGCTCCTCAAAAGCAGTCTGTTATTACTCCTCCTGCAAATTCTGCCGTTCTAAGTGATAATGGTCAAACTTCTTTTGAACGCGGCCGCGCTGTCCTAAATGAATTTAAGGAACTTGACAAGCAAGAAAAGGTTTCCTCTACTTCTACCTCTAATGCTCCTGCCTTTATACCTTCCAATAGCTCTAATCAGCATGGCATTGGCTACTGGCTTTTTACTCTCCTTGCTATTGGTCTTCTTGCCTTTGTTTTCGTTAAATCTTTTTTACTCAACAAAAATAAGACTTCTGACGACATAGCTGAAACCATATCGAATCTCAATTCCAATAAATTTGTGTCGCCTGAGTCCGTATCTAATAATTATAAATCTCCTAAAATTATCAAAAAGCCTCTGCCTAAGCCTAATGATGATAATTCTAAACACTTTGAGGTTCGCATTTAGAGCACAACACCATTGATATCAAAAGAGAAATTTTGTCACCCTTATTGCTCTTTAGAACGTAGTCTGTTATCTTTGAATTAACATTACGACGATTTTTTGTTGTTTTAGCGGCTTTAAATTTAGATTTTATAGCCAAATGATTTTCCATTTCTCTCTGCAAGATTGTTTCAAACATTGGATAAAAGATGTCTTTGAGCTTATCTTGCATTTTTTTTGGCATTTGTGGTTTACTTATACTTTGCAATTATTACTTGCTCCTTTTTTTTATTTTTACCTTCAAAATACTTTGTATGGCTTACAAAAACTATATCACAACTACTACTCTTTTGATTAAAAATTGATTTTTATTAAATTTAAAAAAAACACTTGACAAATTAAAAAAAAAGTTTTATACTTGTCCTTGTCAGTCAGGCGTTACGCTGTAGTTGCAAGATATAAGATTGATGATACGCGGAAATAGCTCAGTTGGTAGAGCATCACCTTGCCAAGGTGGGGGTCGCGAGTTCGAGTCTCGTTTTCCGCTCCATCTTTTGAAAAATGTTTTGAGATTTCAATAGGAATGGACCTATAGCTCAGTTGGTTAGAGCAACCGGCTCATAACCGGTCGGTCCTAGGTTCAAGTCCTAGTGGGTCCACCATTTAATATTGTAACATGCGGAAATAGCTCAGTTGGTAGAGCATCACCTTGCCAAGGTGGGGGTCGCGAGTTCGAGTCTCGTTTTCCGCTCCATTTCTATGTTAGGAGTTTTCGCATGAGAGCTGTAATTTGGGGCAGTGGTATTGAAGCAGAATATGCTTACTGGAAGTATCGTAAAACCGTTGATCTGCAATTCTTTGTCGATGTCGAAAATGTTGGAAATCGAAAAAAATGGCAAGGTAATCTTGAAATTAAGCGCCCTGAAGAGTTGATTAATTATCGTGATGCACTGATAATTATAACCATTCCACAAGTCGATGAAGTTAAAAATTTTCTTCAACAAATTGGTCATGGTATGGATTTTGCGACTGTGGTTTTTAAACCTGAAAATTTTTATTTTGACATAATGGAAATTGTGACTTCGATGCGGCAAGCTAAAAAGGTCATTAATCTTGGTGAACTTGTTAGAAAAACTGGTAAGATCAAAGTATGGCAAGTTGGAGGAATCGGTGGGGGTTCAAATTTTTACGATTATGTTTTAATAAGAGCAATTGCTCAAAGATATAAAGTTCAAAATTATTTAGAAATAGGCACTTATATTGGTGAAAGTATTAAAAGCGTATCGGATATTTGCCGTAAGTGTCATAGTTTAACAATACCTAGGGGGGGGCATTTACCCTCAATGGCTATTGCAAGCAGGTAAATCAGCCTGATTATACTGACAGATTATTAGATTTTGATAATCTTGAAGTTCATTATGGAGACTCAAAAGAATTTGATTTTAGAAGTATAAAAGATAAAATTGACCTTTATTTCATAGATGCAGATCATTCTTATACTGGAGTTTACAATGATACTAAAAATGTTTTTCGTTCCAGAAGTAAAGATTCATTTGTGATATGGCATGATTTTGAAACTTTAAATTGGAGTAATTGCGGTACAACGGCTCCTGCAGTAAAAGAAGTTTTAGGCGAACAGTTTAAAAATGTTTATTTGATAGATAATAGACAAAATATTTGTGGAATATATATCCCTGAAAAGTTCCAACAGGATTTTGAGTACCACGAAATAGTTTATACGGAAGAACGTCAGCCTATGTGGGCATATGAACTTGAAGCCATAGTACATAAAAAAGATTAAAAAATACTTGACAATTCAAAAGAAATATTGTATACTTTATATCGTGCTTGAGGGCATGCGCGAATGGTCTTGTAGCTCAGCTGGATTAGAGTATTTGACTACGAATCAAAGGGTCGGGGGTTCGAATCCCTCCAAGATCACCATAAATTATATGGGTAGGTGGCCGAGTGGTTAAAGGCGACGGACTGTAAATCCGTTCTCATCGAGTACGGTGGTTCGAATCCACCCCTGCCCACCATTTTGAAATTAATAACGTCGCAGCAAAAGCGACGTTTTTTAGTAGGTAATTGCAATGAGACAAATAAAAGTTAAATCAATTTCTCAACAAATCGAAATCACCGGTAACGAAGCTAAACATTTAATTTACAGTCTACGCTCCAAATTCGGTGAAAAAATAGCTGTCATAGATCCATTTGGTAAACGTGCTCTCATGGAACTTGTCAATTTCACTAAAGACAAAGTTATTGCTCAAATGATTAAAATTTTGCCATCACGCCAAGAAGAAACGATAACTTTAGCTGTTGCCATTCCTAAACGTGGTCTCGATGAAATTATCAGACAGGCAACCGAGATTGGTATATTAGCTTTTCAACCTCTTATTACTAATCGTTCCATAGTAAAACCTTCAGAGAGTAAACAAGAGCGCTGGAAGCGAATTGCTGGTGAAGCTGCTCAACAAAGTGGTGCGACGGAACCAATAATCAAACCTGTGATAACTTTGGAAGAATTTATAAATCAAGTTACGAATCAGACCATTATATTTTGCAACGAGAACGAACATCAAAGGAAATTATCAAATATTGAGCTAACTGATGATTTAACCATTGTAATAGGTTGTGAAGGCGGCTTTTCAGAGCACGAGATCAAACTAATGGAAAATGTTGGAGCAATCAGTGTAACACTTGGTGAAAATATTTTGAGGGTTGATACAGCAGCGATTTTAGCTCTATCAATGATTAAATTTAAGCAGGAGAATTTATGAAGATACAAATTGAAACTTTAGGCTGCAAGGTTAATAGCGTTGAGGCTGAATCCATTGCAGAACTTTTTAAAAGTCGCGGACATCAAATTGTAAAATCAAATGCCGAAGTTGTAATTATAAATACTTGTTGCGTGACAGGTGAAGCTGAATCAAAAAGCCGCCAAGCAATCAGAAAGGCGCTTAAAACTGGTGCTGAAGTTGCAGTAATGGGCTGCTACGGTCAGCTTGCGCCTGAATCTCTCAAAGAAATTGGCGTATTGGTTGTAATTGGAACTGCTGAACGACATCTCATTGTTGACAAGATTGAGGAAGCGATCAGTAAATCTTCAAAAACAAATATTTCCAATAAATTTGATTTGCCAAGTGAATTTGAAGAATTGCCGCATGTTCCAAGTAAAACTCGTGCTTTCGTTAAAATTCAAGACGGCTGTAACGGTCAATGTACGTATTGTATAATTCCTAAAGTCAGAGGCAAATCACGGAGCCGCAATCTCGAAAGTATTAAGCGCGAATGTAAAGCATTGGATAGTTACAAAGAAATTGTTTTAACCGGAATACATTTAGGAATGTACGGCGGCGACATCAATTTAAAACTGACCGACGCTATAAAAATGGTGCTTGAAAACACTAACGCCAGAATCAGACTTTCAAGTATTGAGCCAAATGAGGTTACTGAAGATTTAATTTCAATGTTGCGAGATGAGCCGCGAATTTGCAAGCACCTGCATTTACCGCTGCAAAGTGGCAATGATGCCGTACTTGAAGCAATGCGACGACCTTACAATACGAAAATTTTCAGACGAATTGTAACGGAATTAAAGTCCGAAATACCGAATATAACATTGGGAACAGATATAATTTTAGGTTTTCCGACTGAGACGGCAGAAATGTTTGACGAAACTTTTAATCTTTTGCAGGAATTACCAATAAGTCACTTTCATGTATTTGGATATTCACCACGACAAGGTACCATTGCTGCTGAAATGAAACAAGTATCACCAAAGGAAAAAAAATTACGAGTCAATAAAATTTTAAACCTTGCAGCCGATAAAAATTTATTATATCGTCAAAGTCTCATAGGCAACGACGCAGAAATTTTAACAGAACGTCAAAAAGGTGATTATATCGAAGGACATAGCGGCGAATACATAAAAGTTTACATGGCAGCGGAAGATAAATTGCCGCTCAATGAGATTGTCAAAGTCACTTTGATTGATACCTTTAAAGACGGAATGTTAGGCACAATCATTTAATCAAAATAAAAAAGCAGGTTGATTATCCTGCTTAACAAGTTTTTAATTATTTTTAACTTCTTGGTTTACCACATTCAGCACAGAATTTTCCAGTATTGCCTTCGTGACCACATTCGCTGCAAGTCCATTCAGTTGACTGCATTGCCGGTCTCGGTTTACCACATTCAGAGCAGAATTTTCCGGTATTCTTTGCGCCACATTCACACTGCCACTCGCCAGCAGGCGCAGGTTTAGGTTCGCCACATTCGGCACAGAATTTTCCGGTATTGCCTTTATGACCTTTTGAGCACGTCCAACCGTTTGCAGATTGCTGAGGTTGATTATTTTGATTTTGTTGTTGACTGCGGCCAAGCATGTCAAACATTGAATTAACATTAGCAGCGCCGCCACCTGCTGCACCAAGCATACCCATGCCCATGAATCCGGTCATTGCGCCAGCACTGTTTGAAGCCGCTGCCTTTTGTGCTTCAGCATTGGAAGCGATCCAATTTGCTGCTGCCATATCAGGATTTCTTAATGCGCCGGTACGCTGCAAGTCTTTAATCATCTTTTCATCTTCTTCGGACGCCTTAACGCTGGAAATTCCAAAGTTGACGACTTCAATTCCTCGACCTTCGCTCCACTTAATGTCAAGCACTTGATTAAGTACTTCGGCAATTTCCATTGTATGAGCCGGAAGCGCACTGTAACGGATTCCCATTTCGGAAATTTTCGCAAATGCAGGCTGCAGAGCTGTCAACAATTCACTCTTGAGCTGGCTGTCAATCTGTGAGCGGTCAAAAGAATCAGTGACATTACCGCAGACATTACCGTAAAATTTAATTGGATCTACAATTCGATAACTGTACTCGCCAAAACAGCGAATTGCAATATCAACGTCAAGACCAACATTTTTGTCGACAACTCTAAATGGCACCGCTGAAGGCGTACCGTATTTATTTCCGGTAATTTCTTTGAGGTTGAAATAATAAATTCGCTGATCTTTACCAGGTGCGCCACCAAAAGTGAAGCGGCGTCCAATTTCTTCAGTAAGAATTGACAATTTCTCCATAATGGTTGAGCCGTTGACAAAAATATTTGACTGTGAATTTGCGTCATATGTGTAATTTCCAGGTTCGGCGCAAACTTCCACAACTTTACCGTCATCGACTATAATCATACATTGTCCATCATTGACGACTAATTTTGAGCCATTGCTGATAATATTTTCGGCTGAAGTATTTGAACTGCGTCCTTGTGTGCCGCCGTGACGTTTGCCAATAACAACAAGCGTATCAACCGGAATGCTGTCACAATAAAAATAATCTTTCCATTGATCTGCAAGAGCGCCGCCAAGTGCTCCAAGTGCCGCTTTAATTAAGCCCATGATAATTACCTCACTTTGATAAGTATTTATTTTTTTCTAGTCAGTAAATATTTTACAAGGTCTCTGAGAAAATCCGCTTCGGCGTCAAATATTGATAGAGAGTTGAGTGCATTTTCGACAGCCTGCTCTGCTAACTTTTTGGCCTCGTCCAACGAAGTAAGCGTGACGTAGGTTGATTTTTTATTGCGTTCATCACTGCCTGTGGGTTTGCCAAGTGCTTTTTCGTCGCCAATTACGTCTAAAATATCATCAGTAATTTGAAAGGCAAGACCAAAATAATTTGCATATCGCGTTAAATATTCCAACTGTTCACCTGTTGCGCCGGCAAGAATAGCGCCGGAACGAATTGCCGCCTTGAAAAGAGCACCGGTTTTTCCAATGTGCATTTTTTGAAGTGTATCCAAGTCAATTTTTTTGTCTTCTGAAAGCAAATCTATCGTTTGACCGCCAACCATTCCATTCATGCCGGCAGCTCGACTCATTTCATCAACGACAAATAATATTGCAGCATGACTAACTCCGCGCTGACGAAGTATAACTTCAAAGGCAAGAGTTAAAAGTGCATCACCTGCTAAAATTGCGATTGCTTCGCCGAATACTTTGTGATTAGTCGGTTTTCCTCGTCTGAAGTCGTCGTTATCCATAGCCGGTAAATCATCATGAATCAACGAATAAGTATGTATCATTTCAATAGCAGTCGCCGTAGTTAAAAATTTGCTGCCGCTTCCATTAATTGCATCGGCTGCAGCCATTAAAAGTATTGGTCGCAGTCTCTTTCCACCTGCCATTAAACTATATTCCATTGATTCTTTTAATGTATCATTTATTGATGGCGTTCGATTGAGTTCCAATAAAATTTCTTCTTCCAGTAATTGGATTCTCTTTTGCCACAACTCGTTAAACATCCATCACATCTCCCAATATTAATTAAAATCTCAATTATAAAAAACCGGACTTGACAATCCGGCAGAATAAATTAATTTGCGATTGCGGCAAGAATTCCATTGACAAAGCGACCGGAATTTTCCGTGCCATATCTCTTGGCGATTTCTACAGCTTCGTTTATGACAATACCTTTCGGAATTAATTCTTCGGCAAATTTTATCTCATACACAGCAAGCCGCAATATATTTCTGTCGACCGTTGCCAAACGCTGAATAATCCAACCTTTTTTTAAATGTGCTGAAATTATTTCGTCAATCTCATTCAACTTTGACCTTGCAGCTTTAACACTTTTGTTAATATAATTAAAATTTGACTCGCTCAATTCATTGCTGCTGTTTGCCAATATGGTATCTGTTGCAATTTCTTCGTATTCTTCTTCGTCTTCGCTGTCTTCATTTATATGTATTGCGGCATTTATTGCAAGGTTTTCAAAAATTTCCTTGTCCTCATCACCGCCGCTGTTAAAATCAAGCTGAAAAAGTGCTTTAAAGGCTATTTCTCTTGCAAGAAAACGACTCATTTAATTTCAAACTCCCAATATGACTACCAACGCCGAAATTTTTCAGGCAAAATCTTGTTGAGTTTAAACAAAGTCTCATCAATCAAATCATCGCCGTTATCAAATTTAGCACCGATATAAAGTCCAATAAGTCCACAAATAAACGTAAAAAATGTATTAAAAAATCCAAAAACTAAAATAGAAACTCCGGCAAAAAAACCTGTCAAAAATCCGATCTTTCTTGTGCGATGCGTTTCAAAGAAAGCCGCTGCATATTTTTTTAAATCTTTCCACATACAAACACCGCCTTTTTAATTCGTAATGTGTAATATAATTCGTAATTTTTTCGTTACGCATTAATCATTGTGCATTACGCATTAAACAACGCGCTGCTTTCTTTCGATAACCGCATTTGTAATGTCTCTTACAGAAACATCAACAGGAATGCCACCTATTTGCAGAGCAGTAAAAACCGCCTTATCAATGGCATTGACTGCAGCTTCACTGACAACAGGTGCAGAATGTCCTTGACCCATTACAATAGTCAACTTAATGGCAATAGGCACTTCACCTTTTTGCTTAATAATGTCAACTTTAGCTTCTCGGACGCCATTTACTGAAAGCGCTGCACGTTCGATAATATGATTTATTGCCTCTACTGCAACCTTGACTTCGCCAGGCTCGCCTTCCTTCAATAAAATTTCGCCTGTTGCTTTTAAATCTTTTTTACTTGACGAAAAAGCAAAGCCGAGAAAATATAAACTGAAAAAAAGCATAATCGCCAATGCCACTAAAGTTTCTTGTTGTATAAGTATATAATTTAAATATGTCTGCCAAATTTGTTTAGGTATTAGCTGTAGACAAACACCGGCGAAGATTACGACGACTGAAATTACAACAAGGACATAGAGAAGCAGAAAAAAGCGACTTACAATGCCCATGATTTTTCCTCCTTCTCTAGTCTAAATTTAAGGTTATTATTCAAATTTCCAAAAAATAAATCCAAAATTAATGAACTCTTACTTCTTCCAATTTTTCTTCGTCATCCGGGAAGCTAACGCCTTGAACGTGAACATTGACTTCAACAACGCTAAGACCAGTCATAGTTTCAATCGCCTGTTTGATATTTTCTTGAGCAGCAAGTGCAACATCAGGAATACGAACGCCATATTTTACAATTATGTAAAGATCAATGGCCGCTTCACGTTCGCCGACTTCGACTTTAACGCCTTTGCTAAAGTTTTTGCGGCCGAGCATTTCAGCAATGCCACCGACAAGACCACCGCTCATTCCAGCAATACCGTCGATTTCCGTCGCCGCTAAACCGGCAATAATGCTGACAACTTCGTCTGCAATGCGAATAGTTCCAAGTGCGGAATCGCTTTTCAATACGTCTTTCTCAACTTCCATTGTAAAAATCCTCCTCTTGCGAAAAAGTTTTTTTATTTGTTTTATTTGAATATTCGATACAATAGAATCTTTTCCTGCTTATCATTTGAAAATTATGACATAATATTCAGATACACTAAAAAATATTGACAGTTCGGCACCGGAAATATAAAATAATTTTGGTGATTTTATTGAAATTCAAAGGTAAACTTTTTAATAGTAAAGGTTTTATTTTTATAGAGGCAATTTTTTTAACGTTAATAATTTCCTTCATGGCGATTTTAATTTTGAATGGTTTGGAAACAGCAGTCAGAAGTAACAGAATTTCGGCAATACGAACGGCAGCTTTACATATTGCAAATGCTCAAATGTCAGAGGTTGAAGAATATATTTCAATGAATAAAACAACGCCTTCATCAGATTATACTTTACTGACGAGTGAAGATTTAGAACGTCAAAATTTTTTTGGAATAAATGGAACGCTTAAATTTAACGTTGAAACGCAAATACAAAATTCAAGTTTAGGCAGCGAACTTTGCAACGTTACGATTAAAGTTACCTGGACAGTCAACGATAACGAAGAATATATCAATGGTACTGACAGAAATTATGAGGAAATTAAAAAAGATATTTGGATATATTCCAATGATTAAGCGCAAAAATAATGAATGTGGCTTTGTATTTCTTGAATTGGCAGTCGGTTTGCCGTTAATTATAATGCTGCTCTGGACGATGAACAGCATGTTTGCAAATACTTGGCAAAAATGTAAATTTGCTATGGCAGATTTCGTATTGCAACAAGAAATGGAATTAGTTATGGCGAGAATGGTTGAAATGGCAAAAATTGCTTACAAAGTCGATATAAAAAATAATGGCAGTTCAATAACTTTTTATTACTACGAGTTTACGGATTTTAACGGTCCACAATCGAACACTTATATATATTTTCAAAGAGGCATTTTATTGCATAGAGGCGTAACGTCCGGACTTTCCAATCCTATAACCGGTCTTGATATGTATTCTAGCACGGCAGTAAATAAATTTTATTGCCGATTGCTTGCGCCGGAACATCCAAATTTGCTTCATATCACATTAGATGCTAAAAGTTTAGTAAGTCAACACAATTTTACATTGACAACTGAAGTATTTATGCGAGGATATCAAAATTTGCACAATGAATGAACGCGGGATTATAACTTTAACGGCACTATGTGTAATGTTTCTTCTTGCCATAACGATTGCCGGTATATCAAATATTGCAGCTCGTCAAGCAGATATAACAAGATATTATCAAATTGAAAGCAAATTACGAGATGCCGCTGAAAGTGCTTTTAATCGAACCGTAGAAAAAATTGTAAATGATACTGATTCACAGCATACATATAACGGTAATTTATGGACTGATACAAAAGTTGAAAATTGGTCTTATTCTTGGGATAAAATTAAAATAAATCCTTCCGAAGAAATTGACATTGACGATGTTAAAATTAAAGTGTATCTCCGAAAATACAAAATTACTTTATACGATAATCCTAATGCTGGCGAATATACAAATAAACTCAGGATTGTGATATTGATATATGCTGAAATGAATAATTTTACGCAAGGCAATTATCCGCTATATAAAAAAGTTTACGGTTATATGGAAAGAAACGTCATAAGACAAAGGGAAACTGACAATTTGGTTAATCAAGATGAAAATTACAAATTTAAAAGATACATTTATTAAGAATCTATCAAAGGTTGGATTCAGAAAAAAATTTACAAATACGATTGGCGTATATTTTGACGAAGACAACATTTTTTGTGTTAATTTAAAGCTGACTGTTTCAGAGGATAGTCATTTGGAGCATTGGCAAATCATTAATGCTTTTGAAATGCCAACTTTTATGAGCATTCAACTAGTTAAAACAGATTCAAATTCCATTAAAAAATTTAAGTTTTCAGAGGACAATAATCCACATTCAGCCGAAAATATACACGAAGTTATTGCTGAAAAAGTTAATTCCATATGCAAAATGAAAAATTGGAATGTAAATACCATTGCACTTTGTCTTGATTCAGAATATGTCGTTACTGCGATTGAAGATTTTTCGAGTATACCAAAAGATAAAATTCAAAATGCTGTCAACTATCAGATTTCTGCGATTGGTAATTTTGAGTTAGATTCTTTTTATGCTTCATTTATGGAGATTAGTTCCGAATTATGGATGGAAGGTATTTCAAAAGCTGAAGTATCTAAATGGATACAAGCTTTCCAAAAATATCAAATTTCGGTTTTGGCATTAACGGCGATACCGGATAGGTTGTCACAAAGCGATTTAATCAACTATATTGAAAACAACGATAAAATTGACTTGTCAAACATTGACCTGGAATTTTTAAATAATGGTGGACTCAAAGCGATATTTGCCGCTAAAAACTTAATTTATCAAAAGAAGCCTAATTTTTTATTTGAGCGAGCTAAAAAGTTAAATGGCTGGAATTTCAACAAAATTACTGCAGCCATGATGTTGACTACAGTAATAATATTAATTCTTATTGGATTGGTTGACTTTTGGAGCTACAGACAAGCAAAATCAAATTTTGAATCCGAAAATCAACAGCTTGCATTTTTAGAATCAAGTAGACGCAAAAAAGAAATTATCGAAAAAGATTTGATAGCTTTAAAGGAAAAAAATCAAATTATGCTTACGCTTTCAAAAAATTCGTTTCCTTGTCGCGGATTGCTGATCCATTTGGGTACTCTAAAAATCAAAGGTGTCTGGCTTAGAGAAATTCGCATTTTAGAAAATAAATCAGTTGAAATTAAAGGCGAAGCCATGACCTATGAATTGATGGCAAATTATGTCAAAAAATTAGAAAACGACAGAGAGATTTTTAAAAAAGTTTCTATAATAAATTCTGAGGTAAAAAATAATTTAGTGCAATTTACAATTCAATTATCTTTTTGAAATTTTATCATAATTGCTGAAAATTGATATTAAGTGCCGTTTCTAATTCTTTAATTTTATGCATTTCTTTTCTGTCGACTAAAGTTATGACTTTGCCTTCTGCTCCGGCTCTGGCGGTGCGTCCGGCTCTGTGCAGATACATCTGTGCATTTTCAGGAAAATCCAAATTGATAACATAATCAATATTTTCAATGTCAAGACCTCTTGCCGCCAAATCAGTCGATAACAAAAGTTGAATTTTGCCGGCTTTAAAATCTGCGATCGCCTTTTTTCGTGACATTTTATCCGAACTGCTAATCAAAGATTCGGCTTTAATTCCGTCATATCTTAATTTTCCAAGCATATCGACGGCAGAAAATTTGTTATTGATAAAAACCAAACCGCGAGTAATTGAAAATCGTCTGGTCAACTTTCTGACTTCACTAACTTTTTTATGAAATTCAACCTGTCTGTAAAAATTTTGTCGTTCTGCTGCAAATGTTAAATCTTCATCGACTTTTATTAAATTAAATGTGCCAAATTCTTTTGATTGCTCAAGTGCTTTTTTTGTTGCCGTTGCTGAAAACATCAAAATTTGAATATCTTTTGGCAGCAATTTTATAACTTCTTTGATTGTGATTAAATTTTGCTTATCTAATAACCTGTCAAACTCGTCCAGCACCAAAAATTTTAAGTTCATCAGATTTAATTTATTTTTGCGTGACAATTCGATAATTCTTCCTGCTGAAGCTGAAATTATTTGAGGCTTCTTTTTTTTGAGCGCTTCAATTTGTCGATTGATATTTGAACCGCCGATTAATCCGAGTGTTCTAAATTCAATTCTATTCATCTTTGTTGAGTCATTTAATTCAACTTCTAACTGCCCTTCAAGATTTTTCCAAAGTTCCTGTCCAACTCTTGCCGTCTGCATTACGAGTTCATAAGTTGGCGATAAAATCAGCGCTTGAACATTTGAACTTGCCGCATCAATTTTTTCAAAGATTGGCAATAAATATGCAAGCGTCTTGCCTGTACCGGTTGGTGCTTGTCCAATTACATTTGCGCCGGATAAAATCGCTGGTATTGCTGCTACCTGAATCTTTGTCGGCTCTTTGAAAGAAATTTCAAGTGTTTCAATTAATGGCTTTGATAATTTCAGTTCTTCAAATGTCATGTTAAATTCACCTCAAAATTAAATATTACAAATTATCGAGCAACATATCGCCAACGGTATCATAAACTTTATTCGCTGCTTCGTGCATAAATGGAGCGGCATTTTTTACTGTGTAACCATTGAAGCACTCAATCATAGGCAAATCATTTTTGTCATCGCCAATCACGAAAAACGGACAATCTTGCCAACTCATCAACTCAATCAACTTTTCAATACCATATCTTTTATTGACACCGCTTATATTGATATCAAGGAAATTGCGATTTTGATTGCCGCCTAACATTGGAAATTCTCTTGCGAGTTTTTTAATTGCCTCGACCGGTTCATCAGCGGTTTTAAATTTAATTCCGAACTGAACTACGTCATCACGTTTAGCCGCTTCCTCAAGGGTAATTTCCGGCGTCAATGCAAGCGGCATTTCTGGATAAGGACGAATCGAAAATATTTTGCGTTCGCAGAAAACTATCATAGGATTATCAACATCTTTAACCATTGGCAATTTAATAAAATTTTCCATTACTGACGGCGGAATTTTTACGCTGTGCAATATATCTTTATCGCCGTCAACAATTACCGCTCCATTGACGCAAATTGCAAAATCAAGTGTTATATCGTAATTTTTTAAATCGAACAGCAGCATTTTTAAATTTCTGCCTGTCGCTATTCCAAATTTGTTGCCTACTTTGCGCCATTTATGTATAGCTTCAATATTTAATTTTGGAACACCAGCGTTAAAGTCCTTTAAAGTTCCGTCAAAATCCGAAATCGCTATCTTCATTGCAGTTACAACCTCCAATTTAAAACGACAACAACTTTATCATATCATCATGATGAACTTTACAATTATTTAAATCCCAATCAGTTACTTTCGCCATTTCTCGAAGTTTTAAGCTACTTTTTTTACAAATTTCCGCACAATCATTAATTTTTGATTTAGGCATACGATTAGACAGTTGCGAATTTTCACTTTGAGTAATCAAACATAAATTGCCAAAGCTATTTTCATCATCTGCTGACCAGCGCTTATTGCCTTCAGGTGGATTTTGCGGATACCAATGTTCAACCGAATTTCTATACTCAAAATTAAAATTGACATTCGGATTTTTTTTCCACAACAAATAATCAAGATAATTAAAAATAATATGAGGTGTTGCCGTGCCTTGACTGTAATTTTTGCTGTCGATAAATTCCTTGATCGGCACTTTAGCAATATCCTCTATCATTTTTAAATAATCATTGATATCGTCATTCGCAAATAACCAAGCCAACAATTTATTAATCCAACTCATAGACTGCGGCGAAGTATAAGTTACCCTCAAACAAGATTGTATCATTAAAATATTTTTATGCTCATTGTTGTTGAAATTTGTATTTTTATAATAATCACCGCTTGTTGATTTGTCAACTTCCTGCAAAGTCCAATCATATGAATTATTTTTATAATTATGCTCACGTTTGATTATAAACTTGTCAAATAAAAAGCGACATTTCAGCAAATAATAAATAAATTTACGTGAAAAGTCGGCATTGATTAATTTTTTGAACTGCTCAAGTAATTTTTTATCATCAACACTGATAGCAGAAATTTTATTTAAACTGACATAGACTTGTAGCGTATGCAGCAAAAAGAAATCAAAATTTATTATTGATCTAAACCTCGTATCATCATTATAAGATTCGCCACTTGCCGCCAAATTATTTTCATCTGACGGAGGAGAGTTTATTATTTCCAAAATCGTCTTTTCATCTGAATCGTCATTTAAAGCAGCAACCTGAAAATTTTTAAAAATACCGGTCTCGTTGAATTTAATTTCGTTCCAATTATCGCCGAATAAAATTTTACGTTCCTGCTCGTCAAAATTCATTTGAATATAGCTGTTCATATCGCTGCAAGCGTTCCAAATTTTCGCAAATGCGGTTTGCTCATCGTTTGTAAGTTTACTCATCAGAAGTGCCTTGACAATTTCGTTTTGTTCAAGCTGTTCGCCGCGAATGTTCATAGTCTCAAAATAGCGGTTTAAATCAGTATTTTTAGGCACTTCAATGCGGAATAAGATAACATTTTTAAGTCGATCCTTAAATATTTCTATGTCGATTTGATTGTCCGGTTTATCAAATATCGCTTTGACACTATCTCTGCCGATTTTAATATTAATTTCAACTTCTTCGACTTTATCAAGATTTGACAAATTTTTAAGCGTTTTATTTGATTTATCGCGGCAGTCAAAAGTCAGATTTTTAGGCTCCAATTCAAGATAACTCAGCAAAATATAAATCGCCGTCAATCGCTGCTGACCGTCAATAACTTCAAATTTTCCGTCGCTTCGTTTGAATACAATCAACGTTCCAATATAATAATTTTGATTGTCAAAGCTGTTAATGTCAACAATAAGCTGCTCAATCTGCTCATATTCCCAAGCAAATTCGCGCTGATAAATCGGTATGACATATTCGGCGTCGTCAAAAATATTTATCAATTCCAACTGCTCAATATTATTCATTTGTAACCTTCTTTAAGTCATCACTAACGTTTATCTGCAAATTTGCAATTTCATTATGATTACGTGCAAGTGCAATTCTTTTGAACATAGCAATTTGATTTGGATAATTGTTGCCGCTGTCACCAACCGCATATTTGTCAATGCTGATAAAACCTAATCTTGTCAATTTTTGCCTTAATTCAAATGCCCAATAAAAAATTTTATTGACAACCTTAATATCGAAATTGCCGAATCTGTCATAGTATTGCATTAAAGCACAATAAAACAACTTTCTTGCGTACTCGTCACCACGTTTACCTCCGCTAATGTGATTCGCAATGCCTTTGAAATTATTCGCAATTTCTTTTTGTATATCTTCGGACAAGTCAAGATAATGTTCAATCATGTCAAAAAAATCTTTGCCGGCAATAAATGGCTCTGTAATTTGATAATTATTTCCGGCGCTTTTAATTCTCTTTGCAAACGTGTAATTTAAATTTTCGGAAAGACCTTTAAAATCATCTATGTCGTATTTTTTAAATGAATCGTCAAAAGAAGTCCTGTAACGATTATTAATTTTATCTCTGATATAAATCTTTTCGCCGCGTGACCAATGCAGAATTGGAAAAAGATAATCATCAAAGAGACTTTTTATTTTGTCGCTACGATTTTCCCATTTTGTAACAGCGCGTCTAATTTCGTATTCTGAATTTGTATCCTTCATTTCACGCAAATGATAAGCCTTTAATAAATCTTTAGGCTCTAAGTCCTTGCCTCGTGAATTTTGCGAATCGAACAGTTGAAACGCTTCCGGCACGCTGTCAACGATTATAACAACGACCTCAAGAATATTTTTGAAAGCCGTAATAAAACTGTCATCAACAAGCCAATCCTTAATATATTGATAATTTTTGTAAATGTTCGCCTTTGAAATGTTATCCTTAAATTTGATAATTTCTGAAAGATAACATTTTTCATTAAGACACAATTCAAGCAAAATTAAAGATATGACGCGCTGTTGACCGTCAACTATATTATAATGACAATCAGTAAAATATTCGTCATTGCCGGTCTCGGCGTCATAATAATCAATATAACTTGTTTCGGCATGAAGTATAATCGTACCTAAACGATACTTAAAATTAGATTCAAACTTTTTATAATTTTGCACTGCACATTGAATATCGTTGAGCAAGTCATCAATATTTTTAGTTGTCCATTTATATGGTCGTTGATAATTAGGTATTCGCAAATTTTTTTTGAGTAAATCATTTATTGATACGGTTTCGCTCGAAATTACCATACGACACCTATTAAGCTAAGTCGTCACCGCCGCCAACATAATCTTGGATAGACAAACTATAAACCAAACGACGTTCACGCATAAACGAAAGCACTCTCAAGAGTTCCCAAGCCGTATCCAACGAGGTCAAACAGGCGATACCATGCTCAACGGTAGCACGTCTGATTCTGAAACCGTCTTTTGCGATATGTTTTCCTTGCGTCAAAGTATTTATGACCATATGGATTTTACCGAGTTTAATCATCTGGATTATGTCGGTGCTGCGTTCGTGAACTTTGCCGACGATATCGGCGTCAATTCCAACTGAGCGAATTGCCTTAGCGGTGCCTTCGGTAGCGACAATTTTAAAGCCGAGTTCGGAATAAGCCTTAGCAAGTTGTTTCAATTCTTCCTTGTCCTTATCAGCAACAGTAAAGAGAATGCAGCCATTAGTTGGAATATTCATTCCTGCGCCGGTGATTGCTTTATAGAGCGCTCTTGCATAGTGATAATCAATTCCCATAACTTCACCTGTTGATTTCATTTCAGGACCAAGACTAATATCAACGTCTTGCATTTTTGCGAAACTAAACACAGGCGCTTTAACTGCGACGTATGGACGCGGCTCAACGAGACCACTATAATATCCGAGTTCTTTTAATGTGGCTCCAAGTGCAACACGAGTAGCAAGATTGACCATTTTAATGTTTGTAACTTTGCTCAAAAATGGCACGGTACGACTGGAACGCGGATTGACTTCAATTACATAAACTGTACCGTTTGAGACGACGTATTGAATATTGAGCAGACCTTTAACATGCAAAGCGGTAGCAAGACGCTTAGTATAATCGGTAATGGTATAGATAATTTTTGCCGGAAGCGTTTGTGGAGGATAGACTGCGATTGAATCACCACTGTGAACACCGGCACGCTCAACATGTTCCATAATGCCTGGAATTAAAACATCAACGCCGTCACTAATTGCGTCAACTTCAACTTCCGTGCCTTGCATATATCTGTCAACAAGTACAGGGTGGTCAGGCGTAACTTTAACGGCGCGGCTCATATAGTCTTTAAGTTCATCTTCGTTGTAGACAATTTCCATTGCACGACCGCCAAGTACATAAGACGGACGAACCATAACAGGATATCCAATTTCAGTTGCACCGGTAATTGCGTCTTCAAGATTTGTGACACTTATTCCGCGAGGTCTTGGTATCTGCGTTTCCGTCAATACTTCGTCAAAGCGTTCGCGATCCTCAGCTTTATCAATATTATCAACAGAAGTACCAAAGAC
>CAJOHI010000026.1 GCA_905234365.1 uncultured Selenomonadaceae bacterium
CGACTGTAATTCATAGAGGAGGAAAAACTATCACCAGGTTTGAAATTCCTGATTAATCATTTCATCGAATCTGCCGAGAAAGGCGGATTTTTTCATTTCAACCACTTTTGTCAAATCTCAAAGAAAATTCCTCAAGAAAATTTTGTGAAAGGATTGACAACATTTTTTTATAATTTTATAATGGATTATCAAATTTTTTCAGAGTTAATTTGTTTTTGTAGTGATTGGAGATGATTTTATGGCAAAAGCAACTTTTGATGATTTTATTAAACAAAATCCTATGTGTCAAAATCTCAATGGCAACAAAGATGCAAGAAAAATTTTCGATATTCTTAATAAAGATGAGAATATTTATAATGCAATCAAAATTTCAGCAATAGGAAAACCTGCATTAGAGGCAAATGTTAATGAAATTGAAAATTATATTGACAAAGCTGGTGAAAATAATACATTTGATTTGAAAGTTGATATTAATAGAATGAATGTTGGCAAAATGCAAAAAACTATTCTTGCTCCATTTGGTTATATTAATATTCAAAACAGTACAAAACAATTTAAATCAAAATATTTTACTTCAGCTTCGTGCTATGAAAAGACTGGGACTCCTACAATGTTTGTGAAAGTTGTGGTAGGTGAAATTTAATGAAAAAAATCATTTTTATGGCAATATTTTGTCTTATTGTTATTGCAAATTCTATAAATATTTGTTCAGCACAAGATGTTTGGATTGATAGCGGTGAATTTGCTGGAAATTCTGTTGATTATTACATTATGACTGAAACTTATGAAAGTAATGGTCAAGGATTCGATGTAACAATAAAAACAGTAAACAAAAATACTGGGAAAGAAGTGTCTTATCGTCAAGGAAAACCTCGTTTAATTTATACATTTATTCCGGTGAATGAACAACCTCATTATGCTACAAATATCAACTCACAACTAAAGCCAATATCAGGAACAGCAGCAAAAATTTTTAGATATTGTATGAATAATTTATAATCGAGGTGAAATTTATGAAAGAAGTGACAATACAAGTAAGATTTGTAGATGGCGGAGCAAAAGCAGTGACAAAGAGCTACAGCGGAATAAATCCAGAAATAACGCTTGAGCAGACGGCAAATTTAGCGAAATTCTTCCAGCAGTTGACGAATGATATGGTAGTGAGTGCGTATCGAATCACAAAAGAAGACGTAGACATCGAAGAATGAGGTGAAAATAGTGGCAGATTTGAAATTAGTGATCGTGAAAACTGACACGACAACCCATACAATCACAATACCGGACGCGAAAACAGGAATATCAAGGAGTCAGAATTTGACGCCATACTATGATACATTAAATGCAGCATTCAGCGACTTTGCAACGATAAAGATTATGAAAATATCGACAGGAGAGAGATCAGCGATTAAAAAAATGCTATGAAATAAAAAAAATAAGCGGTGAGGTGAAAATCACTGGTTTTAATGAAATCATCAATGTTGCTATCACCCAAGAGCGTCGTCAGAGGCTTCAGCTCCTCCGTGCTATTAATAACGTCTGTGTCAGTGACGACACCACAGATCGCCATCAAGACTTCGCGGAGTTTTTTCCAAGCCATTGTTTTGCAGAAGTAGGTCGGCATAGACAACAAATTGAATATATCGATTGGCACCAGCGTTTCCATAAATGCGTCAAATTCTTTTTTCTGCTTTGGTACACCATTTATGAAGAAGTTAGTCGTATGTCCATTGAATACTTCGGTTGCTGTGCCGCGCTTTTTCTTTGTGGTTCCAATGGAACGAGTTGACGGCGTTATATACTGTTCAACAAATTCGCGGCGAATAGTCACGGTATTGATTCCAGTGTCAAATTCGACTTCAATCGCGTGGACAATTCCGCCATCAAGAGGTGTCGTTCCATTTTCGCCGAATGCTACGACATTGTTACCATTGGCGATAATCTCAAAGCGTTTCATACCCTTGAAGTTTTCACCGGTGATCCTGTTTACTCTGGAAATTTTCATTTAAATCTCCTCATTACCGCGTCCATTGACATTTTTTTCTTTTTTTGCTACACTAAAAGTGTTTCATTTTGGTTTTAAAATTTTTGAAGTGTCGACAGTCGTGTTGGCGCTTTTTCATTTGTCTGTATTTTCGTTGTCAAAGAGCATATCGAAATCCCAGCAGTGGCAATAGTAGCTCTCCTCGTCCTCAATTTCCTCGATGATGTCGCTCTCATCCGAGATAACCTCAATGTCTCCGTTTTCGTTATACTTGAAGCGAACGGTAATTTCTGCCTCCAATTTGATGTTATCGCTGCCACAGATTTGGCATTTAACCTTTTTCATATACAAGCCTCCTCATTTGATTTTTCCTTCATTGATGGCGTTGTAGTATTTGTTATAAAATCTCCACAACTCATCAAGACCACCTTTAAGATACATGATATTATTGGTAATACAGCGCACGGCGTCAGCTCTGTTACTCAAATTTCTATTGCCTTTAAAATCCGGCACCGAGTAAAAACGATCAACTTCTTCTTTGATAGCTTGGACTTGTCTTTCAATTCTTTTGAAAATTTCATCGTCATTGACTTTACTGAAGTCGTTTGGATCAACGAAGTCAAAGAGTGAACTCATGCCCTGATTTTGATTGTCCGCGGCATTCATGTCCTCAACGCTCCATTCTTCATGTAGTCGTAAATGTTACCGATGATTTTGATTTTCGGCGTGTCATTCCTAAACAGTGGAAAGTTGCAGTTACCTTTAGCAAATGGATATTTTTTTCTTGCTACTGTCAACGCGAATCGCTGCGTCAAATTCTGTCCATTCGACAACGCCGATAAATGTTTCGTAGTCCTTGACCTCAACTATGTCACCGTCAAAGATGGTGTTGAAATGTTTATCATTATGCCCAACTGATTGAAAGAGTGATTCAGGCTCAATTTGGAAGCGACGATCGCCTTGATAAATCCATTCTCCAACGTGGTCTTTGAGATAATAGCCGCAAACCCACTTGTCAATATCTTTTGCCTTGCCCTTAAAAATCGGTGGGCGTTTATTAATTTGTGCCATTTTGTCATCTCCTGAATTCAGAACAAGCAAAACTGTCCTGATTCGTCTACTTTCAATGCGGTTTCTTCTTCTTCGATTTTTGGCACAACTTCCTCCGCTGGTTCGGAATCATCGCTCAACGGTCTGAACATTCGCCTGTATCTCCAAATCCAACCGTCAAAATTAAATACTGGCGTGATCCACGGTGTACCGAATACTTCACCCGTGAGAGAATTTTGATGTCTGATTATTGCCGGTAAACCATACAAGCTGCATTGAATGTAGCACATGAGTACACATCTTTCGTCAATATCTCCGGCGATAACAAGGAATTGTTTTGTCGGATTGAACCCGTAACGCTTCAAGGCATTCATAGCTCCATAAATCAATGCGCCTGCTCCAACCGCTGGTTCATTCATAGTGATAAATCCTCGACGTTCAACTTCGGCTCTGATCATGCCTTCATCAAAACCTATCAAGCCCATCATGTTACAAACGTGTTGCGGTGTGAATAATTGCCCGCGCCATTGATTGAGGAATTTACATTGCCGCCTTGTGTGCCGCGACGATCTCCTCGTAATTCTGCAATCCCGCCTCGAATCCGTAAGTATAACCAAGCGTGAAGATGAGAGCGCAGAAGCAGATGAAGCAGAGCCAGTCAAGAATCGTAAGTCCTGCCAACTCCTCGCTGAGGTCTTCTTTGAGTTCTGCTGCACGAGCCTTGAAATCCTCGACAAAATCAAGGTCTCTGTCGTCGTCGCAATTATCAGCGTTGGTCTTGAAAATCCTGTTAAAATCAATCATTCCGCATTCCTCCGTTAGTTATAGTAGCGTTCGTCAAAATATTTCTTTGAAATGCGCCCGTTCGTCGTGAGCTTGCCCTTCATGGTGAGTTCGGTGTTGAGTATTTTGATAACCATATATGCCTTTGCCTTGCTGCACTCCAGCATTTCCATAACGTCCTCGACCTTATAAAACGCTGATTGTTTGCTGGCTTTGCGCTTATTCGCTATGGTCGTTGTATCAAGTTTAATTTTCTGTGCCATAATTTTCCTCCAAAGCTGCCTTTATGCCCTCTTGTATTGTCCTGTTATTGATTATTAGCCTTTGCCAATCTTCCGGCACTTTTCCGGCGAGCAAGATTAAATCTTCTGCTGTGGTTCCGAGTATCGCCGCAATTTGCCTGATGATGTGTTCCGATGGCGAATGAATCAGTTTATCGTTTTCCATCTTGCTGATATAGGTGAAATCGACGCCGATTTTTTGAGCTAATTCGAGCTGGGTAATATGCTTTGATTTACGCAATTTTTTAATTTGTTCACCAAACATATTCATTGTTCTAACCCCAAGCGGCTTGATGGCGTCCCTGCCTGCCGCGCTTTCCTTGAATTTTAGTAAAGTTCTGGTTGGAGCCTATACATTTCACGCTGTAAGAAATCGTTCATTTCAAGCTCCTGTTGCCTTCTTTGCTCATCGGTCAATTCATCGTTTTAGCAAGTTCTTCAAGGTCTTGTTCGGCTTTCGCCTCCGAGAATCTCACTTTGGCTTCCTCAAGTGGGCAATCGCCCAACTCGCAAACGATGTAACTTTGCCCTTCAAGTCCCCAAAGGTCGTCACGCAACCAAGAATTTTTACTTGTCACCGGCGCAACATTGTATTTATAACCTTTGCCGTCCGTGTAGACCATCATTTGTTTCACTCCTAATTGAGATAATTGCCAAGAACCTCAACAACCGCTTCGTTCCAACGAATTTGATAATCACTATGTCCATTTTTCGTGTACGGCATTTCTTCACCGTAATTTTTGCCTTCTTCACTGATACGCCAGTTTTTACCGTCTTTTTACTGAAGTTTAGCCTTTTCGAGCAACTGATTTGCTTTGATCGGAGTGGTGTCAAGTCTTTTACCGATTGCGGTTGCATTGAGATAACCAATCTCGTGATCGGCAGGCGGAAGAAGTTGTTTGAGATTTTCCAAGTTTAAATCACGGTTCACGCTCACCACATTGATAGCCTGTGCAAGTGCAATTCCACGCTTAACGGCAAACAGAGATTGGATATTTTCAGCAACTACGCCTACATCAGCGACTGCGTCTCCTATTGGTGTTGGTGTTATACGCTTAACCGAATATCCTCCTGTCTTGCGAATTGCTGGAAGAATCTCATCAGCTACAAGTGCTTGGAATTTTTCAGCAGTCGTGTTATTCGCCTTCATTGCCAGCCTGTAAAAGATGTTTTATGGGATAAATGCGTTAGAATCGGTTTTCCCCACTTGTGCGGAAAAGTTGAATTGGCGCAGATATTCGCGTACTCTTGACCAACGCACTGCTTGATAATTGTCTCCACTTGTGGCGACACGGTCTTTTTTAGTCTCGATGAAACCAAGTCCACGAGCGGCGTCCTCAAGATTGATCCACGCCGTATTATTCTCATCGAGATAAGCGCGAACGCCGCTGATAGTGATAACCCTGTTTGTTGAAATTTCCTTTGTCATAACTTCCACCTCATTATTTGAAATGATATTTGTAATTTGTTGTAAGATATGTGTAGCTTTTGAAATGTTCTCATTTTTGAGATATGACATACGACTAACCTTGAGTGAGCAGCGAATAATCACATTGATTGCATTGGTAAGCTGATAAGACAGTGGTGAATTTTCATTCGCGTTGCCATTGATGAGTATGTTTGCTGTCAATTTAATCGTGTGCCCAAGTACTCCAAGTACTCTTTGTTTTTTTCTCGTAAGTGATTCATCAGGTTTTAAAAGTCGTTCCATTACTGTCATAAACGTCTCCCTCCCAAAAACGTTTTTCCAGACTTTGTTAAATGGTGTTAAATTTTAATAAATTTTGCTAAATGGTTTTAAATTTTGTTAAATGGTGCTATACTATATCTAATACTGAGAGATATTATATAGCTGTTGGAGAATTGCCCCACAATTTTTCAACCGTTGTGCCAAGTGCTTTAGCAATTTTGATAGCAGTTCTTGCGTCTGGTGTTCGTTCGTCGGCTTCATAACGTTGATAGCCTCTTTCAGTAACGCCAGCTTTTTTAGCAACTTGCACTTGCGTTAAACCGGAGTCTAATCGTTTATCTCTTAATTGATTTTTCATTTCACCTCATCTCCTTGTATTTAACACGACAATCTGTCCGTGCCACAGTGTCATTATAGCCCGACCGATTGTCCGTATCAAGTGTTTTTTAAAAAATTTTTTTGGGAGGGATTGATTATGTTTGATTTTGGTCAACGCCTACGCCAAATTCGCGAAGAAAATCGCTTGACGCAGAAACAATTTGCAGAACGCATTGGCAGCACTGAACGTGGTATTCAACGCTATGAATCAGGAGAAAGATTACCAGCGTTCAATGTTATTATTTCCATTCTCGATAATCTCGATGTTGATGCTAATTATTTGCTTGGCAGAACTGATAATCCCAAAGTTCACAGCGCATAATGTTTAATGTATTGATCGACTGCCGGCGTCCGTGCCAGCAGCCGGTCTTTATTTATGCTTACGCCGTCAGTATTGACGACTGCTCGCAATCGCTTTTAATGCCCAATGCAAGGTAAATTTTGAGGAAAGTATCATAATCAACTTCGTTGCCTTCGGTGTCGTAGTAGTGGATTTGAATTTATCATCTTCATAAATCATGTCGCCGTCTGCGTCCTCAATTTGACATTCTGCCGTTGGATTTTCAGCAGCAATTTTTTTAACGTGATTCATTGCCTCGCATGCGTCAAAGAATTGTTCGCGCTCATCTCCATTTTCAAGTTCTATCACTGTTGTGAATGGTGCGCGTTTATCTGTTGCCGTCCTATTGCTGGTATCTTTCATGTAAAACATTGGTGATTCACCGGCAGTGCCTTGATATTTTGTATTATCAGTCACGATTTCTTCTGCTTTGATTGCAACTTCTTGAGATTCAGTGCTAACCGCGTATTCGCTGACATCAACCATGTTGTTGGTAATTGTAGCTGCCTTCAAGGTTTCCATGGCGTTCTTCACTTCTTCAAGCGTCAATTCATAGGCTTTGAGGGCTTTCTCCATGAATTTTGCGCTTTTGTAGTGATTAATTTTTACTTTTCTTTTTGTGACTGTCGTTTGTGAAATTCCGCCGCGTGCATTATAGTATGTTTTATCCACTTCTTTTTCTTCTGCTTTACGGATTGTGAGCATTGCCTCATCTGTGTCGTTATGACTGTGTAATAGCCAATGTTTGTTGCTTCGTTGAATTTGTTTACCTTGACGATTTGCATTTCAGTCAAGTTAGCCGCCCCTGCGATTACGAGTTCCATTTTGATGATTTCGCCGTTTCCTTTTTTGATTTCCATTGTCTGTTTCATTTTAACGATGGCAGTTGGTCTATGGAATCAGATATTGGTGAGCCTTTTAAATCTTATTTTGAGTTATCCGAAATAATAGTCCGTGAAAAAGATATTTATAAAAAATTGGAAGCCTGTGAAAAATCATTTGATATTTTATCTTAAGTGATGAAATTGGAGAGAAATCAAGTAGGCAAAATTCCTGATTCTATAGCTTGTCGCGATTATGCCCCAAAACTTTATATGAGATTAGGACAATGGAGTAATGCCGTATCTGCAATCAAAAAATGTATTAAAGCAAAAGCATACCCTGATAAAGAATGGGGTAAGGATATGCTTGAGTATTGCGAAATTTATAAACAAACAGTTGAGATTGCCATTAAGTTTTTGCACGATAATGAAGGATTTTTGCAAAAGAATATTTATAAAGCTCTTGCAGATACAAATGTCGACATTGATTGCTTGAAGGATTTTACTCGTTCATCACTTCTCATTAAGAAGGTCAAAAAAGGCGGTACTAATCAACTCTTTTTAAATGAAGATGTGATCCCTCAAAGCGAGGTAAACATCTCTTAAAATGTGTGCTGTTTTCGATCGACGATCGTTTTTTACTCTTTTTTACTTTCCTTTACTTTACTTTGTAGGGCTTAAAAATCATCATAGCGACACCGCAAGTCGGTACCTTTTGTTAAAAGATAAGGTACGAATAGGTGCCGGATTCCTTAAATAATAAGGTACGCATAAGTAACGGATAGGTTAAAGAAATTTTAATAAAAATATTTTCAATAAAAGAATTTCGTTAAATAGATTTTAATGTTTTTGCAGGAGGTATCAGCATATGCACGGTTTGTTTTTGTTCCTTTTCTTGCTGTCGATCATTGTATTTATCGTCGGTATTGGCGCAATAATATATTCAGTCATAAAGAAACGTCCCAAGAATAAATTTATTCGTGCCGTTGCTGGCAGCGTGATATTGTTTGTAATCTCATCTATCGGAATATCGCAGACAACGACACCAGAGCAGATGAAAGCATTGGAACAAGAAGCAGCAGAACGCAACGCTCGTCGGAAGCTGAAGCAAAACGAATTGAAGAACAACGATTAGCTGATGAGGCGGCTGCTCAAAAGAAAGTGCAGAAAGAAGCCGTTGTTCAAGCCAAAATCGAAGAAGAAAACAAACAAAAATTAGAGGCGCAAGCTGCTAATGAAAAAGCAAAAGCAGAAGAAGTCGAAAGAGAGCGTCGAGAAGAAATAGAAATGCAAAAGCATACAATTAAAATTGAACAAGAGCGTGAGACAATTATAAGACGTGTCAATGGTATTTTTGGCGGTGGAGATCACCTTGTTACAGTTACTGGCGACAACATAAAAGGTGTTAGTTTTGAACTTGATGTCAAAACAGACGATTTAGAATCTGCTAAAAATATTGCTGTCAACGCTATTTATAACATTCAGGACGCATTGAATGATTATCAAATGGGAAGCGTCCAAGTGATTGCAGTTAATAGAAAAGCTCCTGTGGGTATAATCACCTATGATAAAGATGAGGGCTTTTCGTGGCTAACGGTATAAATGAAATATTTATACCTTAAAGGAGATTTTAAATGCCTGCATATCGCGATGAAAAAACCAAAACGTGGTATGTAAAATTTAGATTCACGGATTGGCAAGGCAAGTCGAAACATACCACCAAACGCGGTTTTAAGACAAAAAAAGACGCCTTGAACTATGAGCATGAGTTCAAGGCAACAGCAGAGGAGCGTGTTGATATAACAGTCGCTTCACTTGCAGAAAAATATCTTGAAGATAGAAAGTTGCACGTCAAATTAAGTGCATTTAACACCAGCAGAAGTGACATAAAAATCATATTCTGCCATATATTGGAGAATTAAAATTGACAGAATTGACGCCAACAGTAATGCGCGAATGGCAAAATCATTTGATTCAAAAGGATTTGAGTTCTTCTTCGATTGCAAATATCAATCATCGTTGCTCATCATTATTAAATTTTGCCGTCAAATTTTATGGACTAAAACGCAATCCATTACAAATGATAGGTAGTGTCGGTAAAATGGAAGGCAGCGTTAATTTCTGGGAACTTTCGGAGTTCAACCGTTTTATAGAAGTCATTAAAAATCCAAAACTCAAAATTTCTTTTATATTACTTTTTTACAGTGGAATGCGAAAGGGTGAATTAGCTGCTTTAAATGAAGATGATTTTGATTTTATAGCAAATAAGATAAACATTACCAAAAGCAAATCTTTTGTTTCAAAAGAAATTTCAACAACTAAAACTCCTTATAGTGTTCGTACAATAGAAATGCCCACAGGAGTAATGCAAGCTGTCAAAGAATATATTGACCATATGGACGAGGTTATAAATCCGATTTTTGACATGACAAATTCATCATTGCTAAAAGCTATTCACAGATATGCAAAGAAAGCTGGTGTCAAAGAAATTCGTGTTCACGATCTGCGCCACTCCCACGCCAGCCTTTTAATTCATAAAGGCGTTCCCATAACAACGATAAGTAAACGACTTGGTCACAAATCTCCTAAAACCACTCTTGATATTTATTCTCATATGTATGCCGAAACTGGCGAGCAAGTTGCAAATCTTCTTCAAGTTGGTCAAAAATTGAACATATTTTTCATTTTTTTATAAATGTATTATTTTAAAGGGATTTTTAGAGCATTAAAAATAAAGTGAAATCATTAGTATGAGTTGATTAATATTGACTAAATTTTGTTAAATAGTGTTAAATCATTGTAATCAGTGCATTTTATTTAAATAAAAAATGTTCTCAACGAATCGAAGTCGCTGGGAACATTTTATTTTTGATGATGATAAATTTAAATTTTATCTCGAAATATGTTGTTCTGTTGCTGTATTAACACATTTTATTGCATTTAAACTTCTTGGATAACCAATATATGGCAGACATTGTGACACAACTTTTATTAAAAATGCTTTATCATTGCCAATTCTCATATTTGCTGCCGCATGTGCCGTAAGTTGTGGTTCACAGCCGCCTTGAGCCGCTAAAAAGCAGAATGTTATCATCTCGCGCTGTTTGAGATCAAGACCCTTGCGAGTATAATAATCACCAAAACAGTTGTCGGTTAGCCATTTATTGATATGTCTAGTCTCCTCAGGACCAAATGTTGAGAAATTCCTCATTTCATCGCCAAAAATTGCAACCTGTGCATCTTCACCTGCTCTGAGGCGATTTTCCATAGTCGTCGTTGCTTGAGATTCGAGTGGCAACTTTATTCCTTTTTCCTCAAAAATTTCATTGACTGCCTTCAAAAATGGAAACATTCTACCAATTCCAAGATATGCTACTGATTGATAGACAATTTCTTTAACTTCAATCGGTGTAACTCCAAAATTTAATGCTGCCGGTACCATTAAGCGAAATTCGTCAACACCTTGACAGCCCAACAATGTCGCCAGTATTGCCATAAATCTCGTTTTGTCGTCTAAATCATCTTGATTCACTACTTCATCAAAGGCAAAGTTATCAAATCTTTCTATAAACTCTGGATCAGTTTCTTTTAGTGTCGATTCATAGTTTGGAAACATTTTTTCGTGATATTCTTGTGCAAATTTTGTTATCTTCATAAATTTTCACTGCTCCAATCATATTATCGCTGATTTTGCTTTCTCTGGAAAATGAAACTTTAACATAGCTGCAAATTCTTCGATATATTTTTTCGTTGTGTCCGCTCGCCAAAATGCATAATACTTTTTATATATTTGCTTTTCATTTTGAATAATTGGTACATATTTAACGATTTTCGATTTTGCCGGCAGCTCATTATATTCTATTGGAAAATATCCTTTGTTTGATACTACCATCAAATGTGCTTCTTCCAGATTTTCTACAAATATAAAATCGCTTTTTATTCCGAAGTATTCTCTATAAAATATTTCTTCGTCGTATCTTTGATGTTGAGGTGCAATCAATATTATCGGTGTATTTTTTAAATCATCTGACGTTATTTTTTCAATCTGTGCAAGTGGATTATTTATTGCCAGTTCTGCATAAATATATTCTTTCGTTAAGAAATAATTTACATATTGTTCTGACGGTTTTCGCCTTAAATCACTTATCACGATATCGGCTTTGTTTGTCCTCAAATTTTCATACAATTCTTCATGTGTTCCATTTATAAGCTGTAGAAATACTTCTGGATATTTTGCATTAAATTCTGTTATTGTTTCTTTGAGTTCCAAACCTTTGTAATGACGCAAATATCCTATTACAAGTTCATCTTCTCCGCCTTTTGCAAGTCTTATCGTCTCAGAACATAATCTATCAAAATCACTAACTATTACTAAACTTTTTCGATAAAAGTATTCTCCTGCTTGCGTTAATTCTAACTTGCGACGCTCTCTTTGAATTAATTTTACGCCTAATTCTTTTTCTAATGATTGTATTTGTTGCGATATTGCTGATTGTGATATGAAACATTCTTCTGCTGCTTTCGTAAAATTTTGATGACGCACTATCGCTTGAAAATATTTCATCTGTTTTATCATTTTGTATGACTTCCACCGAATATTTTAAATTCCATTTCATTAAGTTTTTTATCACGTTTGATATAACACTCCAAAGGCTTAAATTCTAACATACGAGTAATCAAAATACGAACTTTATTATATCAATCTGCCAAGTCAGGTCTCAAAGATTTTGCACCGTTAAGGTAGACATGGACAATATTTAGTTGATTAATCTCAACATCAACGAGAAGCAAAACCCTAATACACATCGGAAGATCGCCTTCAACAGCCGGCTCACGCGCATCAAACAACGGTATATGCGAGAATGTCGGAAGCTGTCGAACACCTGTAGACGGAAATGCTGCTGTTAAATCTTCAGTAGAAGAAAAAATCGCCGCTCCAACTTGACTGGCATTTAATTGATTTGAAGACATTAATTTTGTCATCAATAATCTTGCAGCTTGCCAAATTTCTTCTTTTTTATTTGACACGACTGTTGTAGCGCCGCGTATGCCACGTAGTGCCATCATTCCACTCCTAACTTTTTTAAATACAAAATTACTTATACTTCTCTGTAATTTGCTCTTTGACGGTTTCATTAGTCAAAAATTCTTCGTAAGTTGAAATCCTGTCAACTGTACCGTCTGTCGTTAAATTTATAATTCTGTTCGCAACTGCTTGAATAAATTCATGGTCACTGTCTGCAAATATCACAGTACCGTTGAAGTCTCTCAGCGCCTTTTCAAGTTCAATTATAGTCAACAAGTCAAGACATACTGTAGGATTATCTAAAATAAGGAAATTTGCACCGCTAGTTTGCAATTTTTCAAGTTCGGTTTTTGCTGCAGCACTTGAAAAAACTCTCGGCATATAAGCAACCTTAACCGTTTGAGCAAAAGTAAAATTACCTCTAACTTCAATTCCAGAACCTAATGCTTTTAAAAGCTTCGTTTTGCCAACTTCATTTTTACCGACTAACGCAACTTTTTGACCTCTCACAATCGTAAAACTGACTCTTTGGAATGCAATTTCACCGTCTACCATTTTTAACAGATTTTCAACTTCCAATACATCTTCCATTTCGTCACTTGAATTAGATGTTAAATCTGAATCATGCAAAGTGATTTTTTCAACATTTGAATCGCCCAATGTCACAGTCCGAGTTGTAACCTTTTTTAAAAAGTATCTATCGTTACTTGCAACTACAACCGTTAAATTGTCAGCGTCTTTCAAGGAATCAATGAGCCAATCAACTTCGTCACTGTTTAAGTTTTTAGTAGGTTCATCGAGCAAGAGTATCTTGTCGTCACTGTCACTTTCATCAAGAACCTTAGTCATAGTCAATTTAAATCTTTCGGATGGAGACAAAATTGCCATTTCAATAGAATTGGCATAGATGTTGCGATTAATTGTAACAATTTGACCGGTTACTCTGACTTTTCCGGAATCCGGATATTCACGACCGGCAATTATATCCAAAAGCGTAGATTTTCCTGAACCTTCACCACCGATTATTCCTACCTTTTCGCCTTTGTCAACCTTAAAATTAAAGTCGTCAAAAATTAACGTCGTACCTAATCTAAGTTTTACAGCTTTTAAATCTATCAACTACATCACACCTGCAATTTCATTAAGCATTTGCTATTGATTTAGCATTGCTTTGAACATTGACAAAATTTCCTGTCCGTAATAATTGCCAGGCACCGCCCAACGTCCGTTTAAATCCTGCCAATTTCCAAGTGTCTTATTGCCGTAAGCCTTGCGAACCAAAAAGTAACGAGGATCAACTAATGGCAAAGTCGGTCGACGTGTTGAGGAATAAGCCAGAAGATGTTGAATATGTGCTCTAACGCCAATTTGCGGATTTGGAAAGTAAAAGCCTTTAACTGTAGCAGAGGTCGTACCAAGTCCGCAGAAATTATTTTGATCCGGCGTCACCGTTCCACCATAGCGGAAAAATCCGGTTTCTTTGAGAGCTTGAGCAAAAGCAACATCAGGTCGAATGCCTTCTCTTGCGCCTTCTTCGTAATAGTAAGATACAATTTCCTCAGCAGACACAGCTATATCAGGATTCGGGTTATTTTGCAACAAGTATTTGACACATTGCCTTTGAGTAGCCATTGGAGTGCCGATTATTGACGAATCCGTTGCTGACAATGTTGGCATGATGTTAAAATTTTGCGTCGATAACAATTCAGACTCACCGATTAATTCACGTTCGCGCTGTCTTGAATTTAAAATTTCGTCAATCCTTTCCTTCAATGTGCTGCGTTTCTCCGTCTGTCTTTGTTCACTTAGATCTATAGTCTGATTATTTTCTGATAAGTGGCGAGACTCCGCCTTCGTTTCCACTTTTGGATCATGAACTCTCTTTGCGTCTGCATTAATTGGAATCGAGAGCGCAACCGCGCCAATTATCGCCATTGATAATGTCTTTTTTAATTTAGTCTTTATTTTGCTCAAAATCTTCACCTCAACACAAACTCTCATTAAATTTTCATCATCGTTTTATTCGTTTAACATTTTAATACATCATTCTGCATTTTGCAACAAATTTGTCAAATTAATTTTGAATTTACACAAAAAAATAATACATCTCAAAAAATATGGACGTAATTTTTTATTTATATTACTGATAATTTTTTATTTGTATGATTTTTGGTAAATTGTGAGCATATCTTCATCACTAAGCTCAACCGGATCAAATTGAAGAAGGAAACCCATAGCATCACGAGTATTTTTTACCATTTTCGGAAATTCTTCCGGCTTAATATCGTAATCACTCATTTTTAAATCATCAACGCCGCAAATCTTTTGCATTTCTTTAAGAGCGTCAATAAAATCGCTTGCCTTATTTGCATCAGCTTTACCCATAGCGCGAGCCATATCAATAAATCTGTCATCGCAAGCATGTTTTTCAACGAAATGCGAAAAATACGCAATCGAAATCATTATCAGACCGGCACCGTGCGGTAACTCTTGATGATATGCTGACAAAGCGTGTTCCAAAGAGTGTTCAGCAGTGCATGTTCCTAAGTCCATTGAAAAACCGCCTAAAGTGTTGGCGAATGCAACTTTAGTACGTGCCTCAAGATTTTGACCATCGTTGACGGCAATCGGCAAATACTTAGCCAAAAGTTTTATTGCTTCCAGTTCAACCATTGCCGCTGCCTCATTGCAGCCTTTTGAAATATAACCTTCAGCATTGTGGAAAAATGCATCAAAACCTTGATAAGCAGTAAATCTTTTTGGAACCGTCAACATATAAGTCGGATCGACAATCGCCAAAGTCGGAAAATCTCTGAAAAATGCTGTTTTTTCATTCGTTGTAGGATTTGTTACGACTGCACCGGCATCAACTTCTGAACCTGTGCCTGCCGAAGTAGTAATAGCAATGTACGGCAATGATGGCGCTTTAAATTCTTTCTTGCCGCCGGTACCAAAAATGACATAATCCCAAACGCGACCTTCCGTCTGAGGAATCATTGCGGCGATAACTTTAGCTGAATCAAGGACAGAACCTCCGCCAAGTCCAACGACAAAATCACAGCCGTTTTCGCGACCAAATTCAACACCTTCTTGAATTGTCGGCTCAAGTGGATTTGCCTGAATTTTATTAAAGACGACAAAATCAGCGTTCCAAATTTTGAGTTCTTCCTGCAATTTGTCAAGACTGCCATTAGTTTTAGTTGATTTTCCGTTAGAAATTACAATCAATGCTTTTTTGCCAAGTGGTGCTTCTTTGTGAAGTTCTCCGAGTTTTCCAACTCCGAACAAAATTTTAGTTGGAATGTTCCAAGTAAAACTCATTATATCACTCTCCTCAAAATTGATAACTATAATATAACATTTAGAGTTCACTATAATGCAAGAGTTTTAAAAAAAATTGTCTGTTGCATTTGTAATATTAAAATCAGCTTGAGAAGTTTTTTGAGTTTATTTATATTGAAAATTGATCGCGAAGAATTACATCATGACTGCCGCCTTCAACAATACTTGTTGCCGATACTAAAGTAATTTTCGCCTTATCTCTCAATTCTGCCAAATTTAAAGCACCACAGTTGCACATTGTTGAGCGAACTTTTGAAAGCGTAATATTTATATTGTCTTTTAACGAACCGGCATAAGGTACATATGAATCGACGCCTTCTTCAAATGATAACTTTTGAGCACCGCCTAAATCGTAACGCTGCCAATTTCTTGCACGATTGGAACCTTCTCCCCAATATTCCTTGTAATAAGTGCCGTTAATTCTGACTTTATCTGAAGGCGATTCATCAAATCTTGAAAAATATCTGCCGAGCATTAAGAAATCAGCACCCATAGCAAGTGCTAAAGTCATATGATAATCATGAACAATGCCGCCGTCGGAACAAACAGGAATATAAATTCCGGTTTCCTTGAAATATTGATCTCGTGCATTACAAACATCTATAATTGCTGTCGCTTGTCCACGTCCAATACCTTTAGTCTCACGAGTTATGCAAATTGAGCCGCCGCCAATTCCAACTTTTATAAAATCAGCGCCGGCCTCTGCCAAAAATCTGAATCCTTCAGCGTCAACAATATTTCCTGCACCAACTTTTACGTCGTCGCCAAAATTTTCGTGAATATATTCAAGTGTAATTTTTTGCCATTCGCTGAAACCTTCTGAAGAATCAATACAAAGTACGTCAGCACCAGCTTTTAGAAGTGCCGGCACTCTTTCGGCATAATCTCTTGTGTTGATACCTGCGCCAACAATGTAACGCTTTTTCTTGTCGATTAATTCAAGCGGATTGGTTTTATTATCCGTATAATCTTTACGGAAAACCATATAACGCAGCCTTTGTTTTTTATCAATCAACGGAAGCATGTTTAATTTGTGCTGCCAAATCAAATCATTTGCCATTGTAAGACTTGTTGAATCAGCGTCAGCGTAAATCAATTTTTCAAATGGTGTCATAAAATCTTTAGCTTGTTCACTGCCGTCCATTCTGCTGATTCGATAATCGCGACTCGTGACAATTCCTAAAAGTTTACCTGTTGGTTTGCCGTCCTCTGTAACTGCCATTGTTGAATGACCGGTTTGCTCCAAAAGTTCCAGAATTTCTTTTAATGTTGTTGTCGGCTTAATATTTGAATCACTCGACACAAAACCGGATTTATGATTTTTAACACGCTGAACCATTGCCGATTGTTCTTTGATTGATTGCGAACCATAAATAAAGCTGACTCCACCTTCTTTGGCAAGTGCAATGGCCATTGTATCATTTGAAACCGCCTGCATAATTGCCGAAGTCATTGGAATATTCATTGAGATTTTTGGTTCATCACCACCTTTAAATTTGACGAGTGGTGTTTTGAGACTGACATTTGACGGTATACATTGCGTTGACGAATAGCCTGGAACTAAAAGATATTCTCCAAAAGTATGAGATGGTTCACTGTAATAATATGCCATACACTTCACCCCTATTATTTAAATTATATATTAAATTTTTGGACTTCATTTTGAAGCTGCTGTGCAAGTTCAGCAAGTTGATTACTAAAATCGGACATTTCGTGCATTGTTGCTGATTGCTGCTGAGTTGCTTCAGAAACATTTTGTGCCTCTTGAGTTGACTTTTGACTGAACTGGTGAACTTCTTCGATAGATTGTAAAATTTCTTGATTGGTAGAATTAACGGAATTAATATGAGATATTGAATTTTTAATATTTTGGTTTAAATTATCGACTTGTTCTTCTATTGCCTTAAAAGCATCGCCTGTTGCAATAACAGAATCAGAGCCATCTCGAACGCTCTTATTGCCAAGTTCTATAGACTCAACCGCAGAAATGGTATCTTGTTGAATCGTATTTATTAATTCTGATATATTTTTGGCGGCTTCGCTTGATTGTTCGGCGAGTTTACGAACTTCATCAGCAACAACTGCGAAACCTCGACCGTGTTCACCAGCACGAGCCGCCTCAATCGCTGCATTCAACGCCAGTAAATTTGTCTGATCAGATATTGCGGAGATAGTATCAACGATAGTTCCTATTTCTTTAGAACGGTTTCCGAGATTGCCGACAACTTCTGCCGACTTATTAACCTGTTCATGCAATATTTTTAATTTGTTCAATGGCAAAATCAACCTTCTGCTTGCCGTCAAACGCAGCTTCTTGACTTGCCTTTGCTACTTTGTCCATTTCCTGAGCGCTGGCAAGTAAATCACTCATTTTATCGCTCATGTTTGTAACAGTATTTTGCAATTCTTTAATAGTTTCGGATTGTTTTTCAGAATTTGCTGTCATGTCAACAATACTTGTGGCAACTTGTTCAATGGATTCTCTGGTTTGAGTTGCACTAGCAGTTAATTCTTCAGAAGATGCTGCCACTCTCTCCGATGAAGAAGCAACACTTGTTAAAAGTTTACGCAGTTTTTTCTTCATTTCGTTCACGGAATTTGAAAGACTGCCTATTTCGTCCTGTGCCGTTATCGGTAAGTCGTTTATTCTTAAATTTCCTTCTGCAACACTTCCGACTGCTTCCGAAACATCAACTAATTTTCTCATTGCACGCCCAATAATTAACCAGGAAGTACTTCCTAAAACAACTATAATTATTAAAACTGCTACAACAATTTTAAATATTAATTCCCTTTGCAATGATTCTTACGACAATCCAACAAAAACCATACCTATAATCTTACCGTTGCCATCTTTAATAGGTTCATATGCACTCTTATAAGGCTTACCAACTACCATTGCCTTTCCAATATAATTTTTGCCGCCCTTTAAAACTTCATTACCAACTTGTTCTGATACCTTAGTTCCTGTGGAGCGTTGTCCGTCTTCCTTCTTTACAGTCGTTGCAACACGAGTATCATTTTGAAATATGGTAACGTGACCTTCACAAACTTTTCCGAGTGAATCCACAAGATCATTATTGTCATTAATTTTTGTTTTTCCCTTGTAAAGCTCATTTCCTTCAATTTGCCAATCACCCGGATATTTATAATCCAGAATTTCTACGATTGAATTGACATTTGAGCGAACTTTCATTAACAAAGGTACATCAAAACTCTCAGACGCACTTCGATAGCCAATTATACCCATGCAGATACATACTAAAACTATCAATCCATTAACTCCAATAACTGCTTTTGTTTGTAAGTTCAAATTCACGTAAACCACCCTTAAAATTTAATGCGTAATTTATAATGCGTATTCAATTCGTAATAAACTGGCAGCTCAGTTAAGGTAAGGAAAGTCAATTGTCTGTAACTAACTGCTATCAATTAAATATTAAGAAAGACGATATTTAAAATCTTCGTATTCAAATCCGCGAACAACTTTGAAATTATTATTTTCATCGACAGCAATAATTTTAGGCAAATTCATTCCATTGAAAGTGTTATTCTTGACCATTGTATAAATCGCCATATCTTTGAATATAATCTTATCGCCTTCTTTGAGCGGATTGTCAAAGGCATATTCGCCAATCACGTCGCCGGCAAGACAAGTCATAGAACCAAAACGATATTTATATTTGCCGTTAGGAACATCACCAATAATATCAGGACGGTAAGGCATTTCAATTACGTCTGGCATATGACAAGCGGCACTTGCGTCAATTATCACGTTGCTAATACCATTAATTGGCTTATGAATTTCCAAAACAGTCGAAACCAAAAAACCTGAGTCAAGTGCTACTGCTTCGCCTGGTTCAAGATAGACAACTAAATTAAACCTGTCCTGCAGGTGCTTAATTATTTTTTTGAGACGTTTAATATCATAATCAGATTTTGTTATAAGCTGACCGCCACCAAGATTAATCCACTTGAATTTAGGCAGCCATTTTCCAAATTTATCAATGAGTACGTCAACCGTTTCTTCAAGTGCATTTGAATTTTGTTCGCAAAGTGTATGTATATGTAAGCCGTCGAGAATTTCCAATAATTTCGGTTGATTTTCTACAACTTCTTTAAATTCGGCAACACGAACACCAAGTCTTGACGTTGGCGAACACGGATCATAAATTGCGTGCGTTTGTGTCGAATGTTCAGGATTAATCCGCAATCCAATTTGATGATTTTTAGATTTGACTATATCAGCAAATTTTTCAACTTGACGAAAAGAATTAAAAATTACATGCTCACAAATTGACGCAATTTCCTCAATTTCTTCAGCTTTATAAGCCGGCGCAAATACATGATTCTCACCTTTGAAATGCTCATGCGCCAATTTAGCCTCAAATAAACCTGATGCCGTTGTACCGCTCAGATATCTTTCAATCAACGGATAAAAATAAAACATTGAGAAGCACTTTTGAGCAAGAAGAATTTTTACACCGGTCTCATTTTGCAAATTTGAAAGTATTTCTAAATTGTGCCTCAATAATGATTCACTTATAACATATGACGGCGTTGGTAACTTTTGAAATGATTTATAACAATTCATTATCATTCTACTTTATCAGGATTAAATGACTCCTGCCAAGTCAGACCGAATTTATTAAGCGCATCCATAAATGGATCAGGATCAAATTCTTCAATGTTATGAACGCCTTTGAGATTCCATTTGCCTGTAACCAACATCATAGCACCAATCATTGCAGGAACACCGGTTGTATATGCGACGGCTTGTGAACCGACTTCTTTATAACAAGCCTCATGATCGCAAACATTGTAAACGTAATAATCTTTCGGCTTGCCGTCTTTAGTGCCGTGAAAAATACAGCCGATATTTGTTTTGCCTTTAGTTCGCGGACCGAGACTTGCGGGATCTGGCAAAACAGCTTGAAGAAATTGCAGCGGAATAATTTCATGACCTTGAAAATTAATAGGCTCAATGCTTGTCATGCCGACATTTTCAAGACAGCGCAAATGACGCAAATAACTTTCTCCGAATGTCATAAAAAATCTGATACGTTTAATTTCAGGAATATTTTTAACGATTGATTCCATTTCCTCATGATGAATTAAATACATGTCGCGTTTGCCAATTTCAGGAAAATCATAAATGCGCTTAATTTCCATTGATTTCGTTTCAATCCACTTGCCAGCCTCATAATACATGCCAGGCGCAGTGACTTCGCGAATATTAATTTCAGGATTAAAGTTAGTGGCAAACGGATAACCATGATCGCCGGCGTTACAGTCAAGAATGTCAATCGTATCAATAATGTCAAAATGGTGCTTCTTTGCATGTGCGACAAAAACACCGGTAACACCAGGATCAAAACCGCTTCCAAGAAGTCCGGTAATATTCGCTGCCTTGAATTTGTCGTTAAACTCCCATTGCTCCTTGTAGGAAAATTGCGGATTTTCTTCTGACTCGTAATTAGCAGTGTCAAGATAATTGACCTTCGTTCTAAGGCACGCTTCCATAATAGTCAAGTCTTGATAAGGCAATGCAAGATTCATCACAACATCAGGTTTAAAACTGCTGATAATTTTAACAATATCTTCGACGTTGTTAGCGTCCAGTTTAGCCGTTGAAATTTTCGTTGAAGTCTTACCGTCCAGTTTTGCCTTCAGTGCATCACACTTTGATTTAGTCCTGCTTGCAATGCAAATTTCGTCAAACACCTCAAAATTTTGTACGCATTTGTGAATCGCAACACTTGCAACCGCGCCGCAGCCAATGATTAATGCTTTTGCCATTTCCCAGCCTCCTACATATACGTTTAATATCTTATTTTAACATGACAAAAATTTTAATGCAAGAGTCAAAAATTTATTAAATGAGCATAAAAAATGAGGCTTTTAACCTCAAAATAATGATTTAGCCTATATCGACAAATTCACGCTGACGATTTTTGAAACGCAGCATTTTTTTATAACCAAAACGCTTTACATATCTAATAGCTTCATCACAGAAATTACCGCAGTCTTCCGGCTTATGAGCATCAGAAGAAATTATTATCGGAAGTTCATATTCAGCAGCGATTTTCATAAATTCAGGATATGGCGAAATTTCTTCAATTGGATAGCGATAACGTGTACCGGTATTGACATCAATCGCCATGTTTGCGGATTTAAGAGACTTTGCAACTCTTTCAAGATATTCACTTACGTCAAAATCCGGAATATTTTTAAACAGACGAATATTAAATGGGTGACCTAAAACATCGTAAAGTTTAGCGGCAGCGAGTTTTTCAACCTCTTGAGTATACCATTCGTAAATCTCATGTAAATCATGATTGTTCCATTCGTCTTTAATCTCTGAAGAATCGTATGCCCAGCCACGAAGAAAATGTACCGAACCGATAATGTAATCAAATTCATAATTATCAAGAATTTTTTTAACGGCAGCTTGATTTTGAAAATTACAGACTTCAATTCCAGTCTTGACAGCATGATTTTTTTTGAGTTTCGCCATAAAGTTGAAATAATCATCAATGGTGTGCTTAAATTTATTTTTTTTAAGCCAACTTTTCTGAAATTTTCCGACAAATGAATCATCAAGAATTAAATCATCATAATAAAGCTGCTTAAATTCAGGAAATGTATGAGAATGTTCGGTAATTCCAATTTCGTCAAGTTCTCGACATTTTGCGGCGTTAAAAAATCCTTGTACCCAATTTTCATCATAATCGCCATACTCAAAGTGCATATGATAATCAATTTTCATAAAAATCTCACCTCATCATTAAATCTATTGTAAAGTTTTCAAAATTTGAATCACGACTGATAAAAGATTTTTCTTAATTGATGGCGTAATATTCAACTTAATAATACGCTGATTTAAAATCGGAATGATGTTTTGCTTGTAGCTTTTGATTAATTGTTGCAAAGCACCGTTTTTAAGTGTTGAATCAGGCGCAAACTGGAAGATTATCTGACCGTCTCTTTCGCAGATAGCTGAAATATGTAACATCACTGCATAAATTTTAATCAGCGTCAGATCAATGAGATTTTCGGCACTCTTAGGCAGTTTTCCAAAGCGGTCTTTAATCTCTGCTGAGAAGTCAGTAATGCTTTCAACGGTGTCAAGATTCGCAAGGCGTTGATAAAATAACAATTTGGTGTGAGAGTTCGGTATAAATTCATCGTCAAAAAAGGCATTGACTTTAAATGTCAAAGTTGGCATAAATACTTCAGTTGATTCATCAGTTTCAATTTCAGTAACTTTTGATTCGGCTGAAGTTTTTTTGTTGCGTAATTTTGCAATAGCGTCTTGTAAAAGTTGGCAGTACATAGCAAAACCGACCCCGGCAATGTGTCCATGTTGTTGAGCACCGAGAAGGTTGCCGGCACCGCGAATTTGTAAATCACGCAGTGCAATATTAAAAGATGATCCGAGCTGTGCAAAATCTTTAATGGCCTGCAATCGCTTTTCAGCAGCTTCAGTCAGTATTTTATCCGGCTTAAACATAAAATAAGCAAATGCCAATCTTGATGAGCGGCCGACACGACCTTTGAGCTGGTAAAGTTGAGAAAGTCCGAAATAATCGGCGTTATAAACAATCAGCGTATTGGCATTGGAAACATCAAGACCGTTTTCAACTATGCTCGTTGACAATAATATATCAAATTTGCAGTTGTAAAAGTCCATCATAATCTGTTCTAAAAGTTCCGGCGCCATTTGTCCATGTGCAGTCATAATTTTGGCTTCCGGAATTAAACTTTGCAGATTGTCACGCATTTTGTCAATCGTTTCAATGCGGTTATATATAAAGAAAACCTGTCCATATCGATTAAGTTCGCGTTTTATTGCACTGATTATAATTTCGTCGCTACTTTCAACAACATACGTCTGAACCGGAAACCTTTCAGCAGGTGCCGTTTCAATTACGCTTAAATCTCTTGCGCCGATCATTGACATATGAAGTGAACGTGGAATCGGTGTTGCACTCAATGAAAGTACATCAACGCCGCTGGCTAAATCTCTGAATTTATCTTTTTGTTTAACACCAAATCGCTGTTCCTCGTCAATAATCAGCAAACCTAAATCTTTAAATTTAACTTTGTTTGAATTTAATATTGAGTGAGTGCCTATTAAAATATCAAGTTGTCCGTTTTTAAGGCGTTTAAGTGTGTCTGCTTGTTCAGAAGATGTACGGAAACGGCTTAATAAATCAACTGACGGCAGAAATTTTTCAAAACGCTTTGTGAATGTCAAATAATGCTGGTAAGCTAAAACCGTAGTTGGAACTAAAAGTGCAACCTGTTTACCGTTCATTGCTGCCTTAAATGCCGCACGAATCGCAATTTCAGTTTTGCCGAATCCGACATCACCACAAATAAGCCTGTCCATTGGTCTTTGCTTTTCCATATCGCTTTTGACTTCTTTGAGAGTTTGTACCTGATCATTTGTCAACTCAAATTCGCAGGCGTCCTCAAATTCTGTTTGCAAGGCATCATCAGGTGCAAATGCGAATCCGTCTGAATCTCTGCGGCGAGCGTAAATGTCAATGAGTTTTTCGGCAATATCCTCAACGGCGGCTTTAGCTTTGGATTTGGCACGAGACCAATCGGCACTGTTAAGACGTGACAAATGCGGCATTGAATCACCGACGGCAATATATTTTTGTACGTAATGAAGTTGATCTGTTGGCAAAAATACCTTATCTTTGCCGCTATATTGAATGTGAACATAATCACGAACTGAACCGCCGACTTCCATAGATACGACGCCTAAAAATTTTCCAATACCGTGACTTGAATGAACGACGTAATCACCAATGCTGATATCTGAAAAAAAATCCATAGCTGATTTTTTAACCGGAGTGCTGATTGATTTATGTGTGTGAGAAAATTTAGCACCTAGCCAGCGTTTTATATCAGGTTTCAATAAAATTTTATTTGAATCAAAGTCAATGATGTTTGAAACTTCTATGCCGTCAATATTTTGTGCAATATTTGTCAGAAAAATTTTCGCATTGTCAGTATTTACAATCGAATCGAAAGAAAGAATATTGCTATTTGGATTTTCAACGGCAATTTTATTTATACTTTCAATGATTTGTATCGGTTCGTCAAAAATTACAACACCGTCGTTGAGATATTCAATCACTGAGGAAGAATCAATATCATTTACAATCAAATTTACCGGTAGAATTACAATTTTGTCAATCCGTTTAGTTGAGCGTTTGGAATCAATATCAAAAAACCTAATCGAATCAACGACATTATCAAAAAATTCAATTCGGACAGGCGAAGGAGCATTCACAGGAAAAATGTCCACAATTCCGCCACGAATGGCAAAATGTCCAATACTGTCAACTTCGCCGTCACGCAAATATCCAAATTCAACGAGTTTCGCAATGAGTTTGTCACGATCAAAAGTATCATCAACATTGATGTTAAGCTGCGCTTTTTGAAAACTTTCAGGCGAAACAACCGGATTAATCACGGCACCTGCTGAAGCCAATACCACAATTTTATCGCCGCAAATCAATTTATTTAAAATGTCAATGCGTTTTGCGTAAAGGTCCAGAGATTTTGCTGCAGCGTCGACATTAAAAAAATCCAGCTCCGGCAGCGTCTTAATTTGAGTATTAGGCAAGGCGAGTTTTAAATCGTTATGCCAATTATCCAAAGAACGCTTTTCATCAGTAATAATCATCATTGATTTATCTTTGATACAAGCAGCAAAAATAGCGGTCTTGAGTGCATCCACAAGACCGTTAATTTTAATATCTTTTTTGTTTGCAATGAAATTAGCAATTTGTTTAACAGATTTGTCTTTCAAAAGGGTACTAAAAATACTTTCCATAAAAACCTCATTGTATATATCAATATTATCAAAACCTTGCTACATTTTAATATATATGCTAATCTTTGTCTATAGTTCATTTTGTGCAAAAAAATTTAACATTTATCAAAAATGAAAAAATTACTTTTGATTTTAAAAAATTTTTCGATATATGTATTAGAAAAGATATGTTATAATGAATTTACTTTAATTGAATGGAGCTTAAAAATATTATGGGCAAACAACAAGAAGTTATAAAAAAATTTGTCAAGTCATTAGATAATGCAACTGGTTCCGGAATATCTGCACTCGATGATGCAGTAAATTATGCTTCCGACGGATTATTTAAAAGCTACAGTGAGCTTGTAACATCTCTCGTCAACGACGTTTCACTATACGGCGGCAGTGGTTCTGGTGTTGTTACAAGATTGGATTCAACAACTTATTATTTTTTAAAAGATTATTTCGGAATAGATTTGACAAACGACGACACTGGCGCAATTACCGGATACGACGCAGGCGGCAGTGCAACGGTTAAAACTGCTTCCTCTATAGTGCCGGAAGATTCATCTACAGCAACTTATCCTACAGAATCAACGACAACTTACAACGGAGTTACGGTAACTTGGCCTGATTATAACAGCCTCAGCACAAAAGAACAAGAAATTGTCAGCGCTTTATATACTTGGTGGATTCAATCTGCACTTGATTTAGTTGAGGAGAGCATTGGCATTAGTTTTAATGAAAGCGACGTTTCTAGCAAAAATATGACGGTAACTTTTAATCAAATGGCAACCAGCGGCGTTTTAGCTTCTGCTAATTCAACCAATTTGACGATTTATACAAATTCACTCGGCGAAGTTACGGTTAGCGGCGCAGAAAATAGCGGCAGTCGTCCACGTGGCACCTACTTAGACAGGCTTATTGCACATGAAATGACTCATGCCGTGATGTCTGCAAATGAAAATGAATCTTTGTGGCGTGATGATTTAGTTTGTGTTGAGGAAGGACTGGCAGAAGTTGTTCATGGCGTTGACGATACAAGACGCGGCGAAATTATATTGTTGGCGCAAAGCGGAAATGCTGAAAGTCTTGAAGCTGCTTTGTATTATGATAATTACAGCGGTGAAGATAAATATTTTGCTTATGCCGGCGGCTTTATGCTGTTCCGCTATCTTGCAAAACAAGTTGCAGATAACGTTGACTTTGAAGGCACGGCATTTATTGACTTGAGCAAGGCTACAGTTAATGGCAGTTTTTTTGTAACTTCAAGCGCAACTGATACTGTCAATGCTGCATTTTCAACCGGAAGCAAGGCGAGAAGTCAAACGCAGGTTGGAACCGTCACAAACACTAAACTTTACACTTCAGATTCAGACCTAAGCCAAATTATAACGGCATCAAACAGTTCAAAATTATGGAGCGTAATTGCCGGAAGCGGAAACGATACAATTACAGGCAGCACTTATAATGATGTTTTAAGTGGCGGCGCTGGTAATGACATAATTAATGGTGGCGACGGCAACGATTCAATTAATGGCGGTGCCGGTGCTGATACGTTGACTGGTGGCAGCGGTAATGATACCTTGACAGGCGGTGACGGAAACGATTTATTTATTTATTCAAGTGGTGACGGCGCTGATTTTATAACAGATTATACTGCTGGTTCAGATTCGATTAAATTGGTAGATTGTTTAATTACGGATTCAACTCTAAGCGGATCAAATATAATTTTATACGTTGATAACGGCAGTGGCAGCATTACAATTAAAAATGGAAAGTCAAAAGCGATAACCGTGATTGACAGTGAAGGTAAAAAGACAAGCAAAATTTATGGTATACCTGACGGTTTGACATATAGTACGGACGAAACAGCGATTACTTTAAATTCGAGTTTTGAAGGTACGCTGAACGCCTCAGACTATTACAGCACGGTTAAGACGATTAATGCTTCATCACGTTATAAATCAGTAAACATAATCGGAAATTCAAAAGCCAACACAATTTACGGCGGCAGCGGTGCAGACACAATTTACGGCGGTAGCGGTTCTGATTATATTTTTGGCAACAATGGCAGTGACATTATTTATGGCGAAAACGGCAACGACAATTTAAACGGCGGCAATGGCAATGATACTTTAATAGGCGATGCCGGCGCTGATACGTTGACTGGTGGACTTGGTCGAGATATCTTCGTTTATTCCGCAGGTTCCGGAAATGATATAATCACTGATTATACTGCTGGTCAAGATTCAATAAGTTTGTTGAGTGGTACAGTAACAGGTTCTTCGATTAGCGGCAATGATTTAGTTTTAAAAATTGGTACAAGCTCAATAAAAATTTCAAATGGCAAGTCAAAACGCATTACGATAGTCAATTCAAATAATGATACTGTAAATTTAATTCATGGCGGCGACAGTAAAGATACCTTAACCGGTACGAGTGGTGCAGATTCCATTTACGGCAATAAAGGTGCAGATTTGCTTAAGGGTAATTCCGGTGATGATACATTAATTGGCGGCAAAGGTAAAGATACCTTAACCGGTGGTGCTGGTAATGATGTTTTTGTTTATGCTTTAGGTGACGGACACGATGTCATAACTGATTATACAGCAGGAAAAGACTCAATAAAACTGATGAGTGGCAGTGTGACAAATTCTACGGTTGACGGTACAGATGTCATTTTGACGGTCAGCAACGGTTCAAGCACCGTTAATGCAGGCACAATCACTGTCAAAAATGGAAGCGACAAAAAAATTACTTTTATTAATTCCAGTGGCGTTTCTACTACAAAAGTTTATACCGGCGTAACTTCGTTGACTTTAAATGATTCAGATGAAGTTAAATTTACAGCACCTTCAAGCGTTAAAACTATTAATGCAAAGAGTCGGACAAAGGCAATTAAAATTGTTGGAAACGCTTTATCTAACACTATTAACGGCGGCAGCGGAAATGACACTATATTAGGTGGTGCCGGTGATGATTCGCTTTTAGGCAACAGCGGCAACGATTCATTAAGCGGCGGTTCCGGTAAAGATACGCTTTTCGGCGGATATGGCAACGATACATTGACCGGCGGCAGCGGTGCGGATGTCTTTGTATATTCGGCAGATTACGGCAACGATGTCATCACGGACTATAGCGCAGCTCAAGGCGATTCGATTAAAATCACTAACGGCACTTATACCAAATCAACGATTGGTGCTGATGTCGTTCTTGATTTTAGCGGCAGTTCATTGACAATTAAAAACGCAGTCAATAAAACGTTAAATATTGAAACTTCATTAAATTATACAGAACTCTTTAGCGACGAAAATTTTGGCAGCGATGATTTAAATTCAATCCTGAATGCAAAGTCAGAAATTTTAACTGACATTAATCAAATTGATTACGCATTAGAAATTAATCAAGATAACTCCGAATTAAAAATCACAGATTCAAAATTAAAAAGATTGGAGCAATAAATGGCAAATTATATAATGTTTCAAGGCACAAGCTCACACGTTGGAAAGAGTATTTTAACGACGGCATTGTGTCGAATTTTTTTTCAGAAAGGTCGAAAGGTTACGCCTTTCAAAGCGCAAAACATGGCGTTAAATTCATTCGTAACGAAAGACGGTCTTGAGATGGGCAGAGCACAAGTTGCACAAGCAGAGGCAGCAATGCTTGAACCAGATGTTGATATGAATCCCGTACTGCTTAAACCTACCGGAAATTCAACCTCGCAAGTTATAATTAACGGTAGACCGATTGGCAACATGAGTGCTAAAGAATATCATCAAGGTTACTCATTGAAAGCGTTTGACGCCGTTAAAGCTGCCCTTAATCGCCTTGATAAAAATTTTGACACGATTGTAATTGAAGGCGCCGGCAGTCCTGCTGAAGTCAACTTAAAAGCAAATGATATTGTCAACATGAGAGTTGCAAAATATCTTAATGCGCCTGTTATTTTGGTTGCAGATATTGACAGAGGCGGCTCACTTGCTGCACTTGTCGGCACTCTTGAACTTTTGGACGCTGACGAAAGAGATTTAGTTAAAGGACTTATAATCAACAAATTTCGCGGTGACGTTAGCTTATTCACACCTGCGATTGATTTTTTAGAAAGCAAGACCAATAAGCCGGTACTTGGTGTTGTGCCGTTTATCGAAAAACTTGGCATTGATGATGAAGATTCTGTATCATTGGACGACAAAAAAAATATTTCGAGTGACGGCGAAATTAAAATTGCGATTATTAAGACACCAAAAATCTCAAACTTTACGGACTTTGACAGTTTAGCCGGTGAAATCGACGTAAATTTATTTTATGCAGAGAAGGCTGAAGAAATCGAAACAGCGGATTTAATTATAATTCCCGGCTCAAAGAATACTTCTGAGGATTTAATTTATCTGCGAAAAGTTGGAATTGTTGACAAGATTAAAACTTTAGCTGAAAAAGGCGTTGCGATAATTGGAATTTGCGGCGGTTATCAAATGCTAGGCGAAAAAATTTTTGATCCGCTGCACACTGAATCTGATAATGATTTTGTGGATGGTCTTGATCTTTTGCCTATGACAACCACATTTGCGGCAGAAAAACTGACTAAACAAGTTACAGTCGATGAAGTTAATTTTAAATTTTTAAATGTTCCAATTTACAGTAAAAATTTGTACGGATATGAAATTCATAGCGGCATTACGAAAGGTGAATTTAAAATCGTCACAAAAAATAATATTCTTGGAACGTATGTTCATGGAATTTTTGACAATGATGATTTTCGCCGTCAAATTCTCAATGCAATTCGGCTTTCAAAGAATCTTGCACCAATAAAAAATACTCGAAATGTCCGCGCAGAAAAGCAGCGAAATTACGAACGACTTGCAAAAATTGTCCGTGAAAATTTAAATATGGAACTTCTACATAAAATTATGGATTGAATGTCATTTTGGAGGCAAATTATGGAAAATGGCTTATTTACAAACGAAATAACTATTCTAGGAATTGGTAATACCATTTTAAGTGATGAAGGCTTCGGAGTTCGCGTCGTTGAATATTTACAAAAAAGTTTCAATTTTCCAGATAACGTATCACTGATTGACGGCGGCACTTTGGGCATTGAGCTGACGCAATTCGTTACCGGTACAAAAAAGCTTTTGATTATTGATTCGATTGACGGTGGAAAACCTGCCGGAACTATATTTCAATTTGTCGGCGATGAAATTAAAAAACATTTCAACGAAAAAATTTCAGCGCATGAAGTTGGCATACAAGATGTACTGACCATGTTGGAATTGACCGGCAAAACTATTCCGGAAGTAGTTGTAATTGGCGCTCAACCTTTTAGCCTTGAGGCCGGTATTGAGTTGACTCCTCAAATGAAAGAAATTTTGCCGATAATTGCAGATAAAGCAGTTGAAATTCTCAAAAGCTGGAATGTATTTTAATTGTTGCGTGTCAGTCAAATTGCTGTTATAATTTTGCCGAAGTAGGTGAAATAGTTATGAGTAAACCGATTGTTGCAATCGTCGGCAGACCGAATGTAGGCAAGTCAACACTATTTAATCAGATTGGCAAGAAAAAACTTTCAATCGTTGACGATATGCCTGGTGTCACAAGAGATAGAATTTACATGGATGCTGAATGGCTTGATTATGAATTTACAATGATTGATACCGGCGGCATTGAAATTGAATCCGAAGACAAAATCTTAAATTCCATGCGAGCACAAGCGAAAATCGCGATTGATGAAGCTGATGTTATCGTATTCGTCGTTGACGGCCGTGCCGGATTAACTGCCGCTGATTCTTCGCTCAACGAAGAAGCCGGTGATTATTGCTGTAAACAAAATTGACAGTATTCAACTCGACATGAACGTATTTGAATTTTATAACGTTGGATTAGGCGATCCTATTGGTATTTCCGCTTCAAATGCTTTAAATCTAGGTGATTTGCTTGATGCTGTTGTTGCGGCATTTCCAAAAAATGAAGTTGATGACCGTGAAGAAGATGAGATCAGAATTGCTGTGATAGGTCGTCCGAATGTCGGGAAATCCTCACTTGTCAACTCAATGCTCGGCGAAGATAGAGTTATCGTCAGCGATATTCCTGGCACAACTCGTGACGCAATCGACACACATTTTATTAAGGACGGAATCAAATTTACGCTGATTGACACAGCAGGCATGAGACGCAAAAATAAAATTGATGAGCCAGTTGAGCGTTACAGCGTTATTCGTTCTTTGAGAGCGATTGACAGGTCTGATGTTGTGTTAATGTTAATTGAAGCACCAGTTGGAGTGACTGAACAAGATAAAAAAATTGCCGGTTATGCTCACGAATCTGGTAAAGGCTGCGTTATTGTCGTTAATAAATGGGACATTTTTCCTGATAAGCATGACCGCTCAACGAATAGATTTACTGATGATTTACGCGAACAACTCGGCTTTTTGCAATATGCGCCGGTTCTGTACGCTTCAGCGCTGACAGGTCAAAGAGTCAACCGCGTTACTGAGCTTGTAAAATTCGTAGCGGAACAACAATCAATGAGGATTCAAACAAGTGTATTAAATGAATTGATACGCGACGCAATTTCAGTTAATCCGCCACCGACAAAGAGAGGCAAACAGTTAAAAATTTTATTTATGACACAAGCAGATATAAATCCGCCGAAATTTATAATCTTTGTCAATGAGCCGGATTTATTCCACTTTTCTTATCAACGATTTATTGAAAATCAACTGCGTGAAAGATACGGATTTGAAGGTACACCGCTTAAATTTATAATCAGAAAGCGCAATGAAGGCGACGAAGAATAAAAATTATTGAATCTGTCAACTTGGCAGATTTTTTTATCTTCAAGTGTAGCGAGTTCGGTAGTCATTCTTCGCTTGCTTGTCAGAATTTTAACCTTGAGTTCATTTTCGAGATAATCATAAGTAGAATTTTTTGCAATTTTACAAAGATTTTACTGATGTATTTATCCGTTAAATTCAGCAATTCTCTCTGCAAGATTTAACTCAAAATCGCTATGACTGCCTAACCCTTTTTCTTTCATGAGTTTATAACCTTCGATATCATCATTAGCAGAATCAACGCTGTTCAAAATAAAATTCGACATATAAAAATCACTTTTTGAAGGAAGTTTTGAACGCGAATTAACCATTTCTTTTCCTAAATCAAATACTTTTTTTGGAAATTTTGAAAGTCTGAGTGCAAATTTATCGACAAATTCATCAAGTTTTTCGTCAGGAATCGAACGATTGACAAAACCGTAAAGTTCGCCGGTGTCTGCGTCGTAATCGTCAGCACTCAAAACAATTTCCATAGCTCTTGCACGTCCACACAAATTGCAAAGCCATTCAATTCCTCCGCCGCCGGGAATCGAGCCGCCACCGACTTCAATCAATGCGAATTTTGCTTTTTCTTTCGACGCAAAAATAATATCGCAAGCCAAAGCAAATTCAAAACCTTGTGCACGAGCACGTCCGCGAACTTTCGCAATGCTTAAAACGTGCAAATTTACAAGACGATCAACCCAATTTGCCCACTCATAAAAAAATGGAGCTGCGCCTTCCTGTTCTGGAATGATTTGCCTGTGTTCAACGTCGTGATGATTCATAAAAAAATCTTCATTTGCACTTTCAAAAACTACAACGCGCAAATCAGAATTTTTTTCCATTTTATTCATCAGCACATTAAGTTCGGCGAACATATAAGGGTCAAAATTATTTATTGGCGGATTGTCGATTATCACGCGCCAATAATTTTTTGTTTCCTCAACAATTTTCAATCTGTTTTTCAAAATTTTCACTCCTTCGATGACTTGAAAAATTTTTTTACAATGATATTATATCTTTTAACAAGAAAAATAAAAATTACGCAGTTTAAACTGCCTATGGAGTGAAGATTTTTGAGTAAAATTTTTTATGAATTACCCGAAAATGAAATTTGTCCTGTGATTTATACTTTGAGTTTAATTGGTCAGAAATGGAAAATTCCAATTTTATGGCACTTGTCAGAGGATGGAAAGTTACGCTATAGCGAATTAAAGAAAAAAATTTTTGGAATTACAAATTTAATGTTGACAAAATCATTGCGCGAACTTGAAAAAGATAATTTGATAAGCAGAAAAGATTTTTCAGAAAAAATTTTGCATGTTGAATATTTATTGACTGAGCGTGGAAAAACTTTAATTCCGATTTTAAAATCAATCGATGATTGGGGAAAAGACCAAATGCAAAAATAACATTTTTAAAAAATTTTATAATAACAAAGGGAAATAACGGGAGGTTTTAGTATGGCAAATTTTAAGGACAAAGTTGTTTATCAAATTTATCCGAAGTCATTTCAAGATTCAAATGACGATGGACTCGGTGATTTGCGCGGTGTAATTCAGCATCTTGATTATCTTAAGTCTCTTAATGTAGATTATCTTTGGTTGACGCCGTTTTTTCCGTCGCCACAGCATGATAATGGTTATGATGTTTCTGACTATTGTGCAGTTGATCCACGTTTTGGAACTATGGCTGACTTTGATGAATTGGTGAAGGTTGCCGGTGAAAAAGGCATGAAAATAATGTTAGATATGGTACTTTGTCACACTTCGGCAGATCATGAATGGTTTCAAAAGGCAATAAATGGCGACAAGTACTATCAACGTTATTACATTTTGCGTGACGGTCGCGGTCCAGGTGAACCACCTACAAATTGGCAGTGTGCGTTTGGAGGCAGTGCTTGGGAATGGCAGCCGCAGATTGGTAAGTGGTATTTGCATTTGCACGATGTGAGCCAGCCTGACCTTGATTGGACTAATCCGGAAGTACGCAAAGAACTTGCCAACGTGGTGAAATTCTGGCGCGAGAAAGGCGTAACGGGATTTCGCTTTGATGTTATTAATCTCATCTCTAAACCGGAAGTTTTTGAGGACGACACAACTGGACTTGGACGGCGTTTATTTGCCGACGGTCCGCATGTGCATGAATATTTACGCGAACTTGTGCAAAACGCCGGAATTGACGGAATGATTACCGTCGGCGAAATGGCGTCAACAGACCTTGCAAATTGTATTCACTATTCCAATCCGGATAATCACGAACTTTCCATGTCATTCAGCTTTCATCACCTTAAAGTTGACTATAAGAACGGTAATAAATGGGAACTCATGCCGCCGGATATTAAAGCACTTAAAAAAATCTTTGAAGATTGGCAAGTTGGCATGCAGGAAGGTAACGGCTGGAACGCAGTATTTTACAACAATCATGACCAACCTCGTATAGTTTCAAGATTTGGAGACGATCAGAAGTATCTCAAAGAATCAGCAAAAATGTTGGCGGCCTCAATTCACTTCATGCGCGGCACCCCATACATTTATCAAGGCGAAGAACTTGGAATGACCAATGCAAAATATACTTCAATCGAACAATATCGCGATGTTGAAAGCTTGAATTACTACAAAATTTTGTTAGAGCGAGGCAAGTCAAAAGATGAGGCTTTAAAAATTCTTGGTGAGCGTTCACGCGATAATAGCAGAACACCAATGCAATGGTCATCAGAAAAGTTTGCGGGATTTTCTACTGTTGAAGCATGGATTTCTTCTCCGGAGAATTACAAAAAAATTAATGTCGAAGCTGAAGAAAAAGACGAAAATTCTGTATTGAATTTTTATAAAGCTCTCGTCAAATTACGCAAAGAAAATAAAATTATTCAAAACGGCGACATTAAATTTATTGAGCGTGAAAATAATGATGTTATTGCCTACATAAGAAGTCTTGGCGGCAATGAATTAATTGTTATTTGCAACTTCAGAGGAGAAGAAATTTCATTGACCGAAAAAACTTTAATGGATTATCAAGCAAGTGGCTATAAAAAAATTCTCGGCAATTACAATGATATTGCTGAGAATCTTCGTCCTTATGAAGTTGTGGTATTTAAATTACAAAAAGAAATTTAACATTTCTCCAACATCTGAGAATATTTTGCACGCTTGAGATTTTATGACATCACGTGCAGTATTAATGCTGTAGCCATTAAATGCCGAAATCATCGGTAAATCATTTACCTCATCGCCAATAACGTAAATGCTAAAATCATTCCAATTCATGGCATTAACTAAATGTTCTAATCCTTGTTTTTTACTTATTCCAATAGGCGTAACGTCTACACTGCAAGCATTAGGATAAGCACAAATATTTTTTCCAAATTTATCGTTTAAAATTTCAGCGCATTTAGTGGCTTCTTCTGCTTGTTTAAACCCTAAAGAAAATTGGTGAATACCTTTTAAATTTATAATATCTGATTCGTTGATTTTAATTATTGGAAAATTCCACTCTTTTGCCTCGCGTGTAATCCAAGAACCTTCCGATTCGTGACAAAGATAGGTTACATCTTTAGCAGAAAAAGCAAAATGGAACGATTTTCTAACAAATGGCTCCTGCGACATATCTTTTAAAGTCTGACTGTCGATATTTGCCTGATATATAACATTGCCGGATTGGTCTCTGATTATGCCGCCATTATTGCAAATTGCGAAATCATATTCTACGCCATAATGATTGAGTTGAGGAATGAGCATACCATAATCACGACCGGAAACCATTCCAAATTTATTTCCGGCAGCTCGCCAATTATGTACGCCTTGAATGGTTTCATCACTGATTGTACCTTTGCGAAAGAGAGTTCCGTCATAGTCGCTTGCTGCAATCTTCATTTGCTTGCCTCCTCGTAGACAACTGCTTCTAATGGACGCAATATGCCTTTATCGTTACTTTCATAATTGCCAAAGATTAAATTTGATTGATTCAAAAACTCTGCCGAAAATTCAACTTTGTTCAAAGTGAAATTGACAAGTACATAAATTTTACTATTTTCAGTAGAACGCGAAAAAGCATAAACACTTTCGTCATCTTTGAGTAATTCTTTATAGTCGCCATTTAAGAGCGTTTCATTTTGTTTTCTAAAGTTATTGAGTTTTCTAAAATAGTTCAGCACAGAATTTTTATCATTATCTTCAATTTCAGCATTACATTTATCAAAATCATTATGCAGCGGTAGCCACGATTGACCTGTAGTAAATCCGGCATTAATTCCGCTTGTCCACTGCATTGGTGTACGTGCATTATCTCTGCTAAAGAAGTGTATAAATTTCATTGCTTGTTCTGGTGTAAATCCTTCTTTTAATGCAAGTTCGTATTGTCCATGTGATGAAATATCATTGTATTTATTGATTGAATCCCAAGCCACGTTAGCAAATCCGAGTTCCTGTCCTTGATAAATAAATGGCGTACCTCTGAGCGTTAAAAGAATTGTTGCCATAGCTTTAGCAGCTTTAATCATGTCAGCACCCTTCGGCATGAAATGATTTACGCAGCGTGGTTGATCGTGATTTTCAAAAAATATCGGATACCAGCCATTGTCTTTAGTAGCCTTTTGACTATCAGACAAGGCTTTTTTTAATTCCGTCAACTTCCACTCACGAGGATAGCACCAAATTTCACCATTGGTGAACGGCAAAACTAAATGGCTAAATTCAAATAACATATCAAATACGCCGTTAACTCCGACCCAATTTTTGAGTTCATCGGCAGAAACTCCATTAGCTTCACCGACCGTAAAAATATCGCCTTTGTCGAATACTTCGCGCTTAAATTCATGTAAAAAATCTAAAATTCCTGGCGTATTCGCTGTCATTGTGTGTACTGCAACTGTGCCATCTTTACTGTCCGGGTCTCCGTCAACAAATTCTTTCGGCTTTTTGATATAAGTTATTGCGTCAATACGAAATCCGCCGACGCCTTTTTTAAGCCAAAAATTTGCAGACTCATAGAGCGCATGTCTAACGTCAGGATTTTCCCAATTTAAATCCGGTTGTTGCGGTGCAAAGGTATGTAAATAATATTGCTGCCTTTCCTCACACCACGTCCAAGCACTGCCGCCGAAAATTGCACGCCAATTAGTTGGTGCACTTCCGTCAGCCTTAGCATCTCGCCAAATATACCAGTCAGATTTAGGATTATTGCGACTTTTACGAGACTCTTTGAACCATTCATGTTGATCTGAAGAATGATTGTAGACCAAGTCCATGACAATTTTAATATTATGCTTTTTTGCTTCGTCAATGAGATTTTCCATGTCTTTCATGGTGCCGTAAGAAGGATCAATGCTTGTATAATCGGCAATGTCGTAGCCATTATCAACCATTGGCGACTTGTAAATCGGAGTAAGCCAAATTGCGCCAATTCCCAATTTTTGAAGATAATCTAATTTACTTGTGATACCTGCAATATCACCAGTGCCACTGCCAGTTGTATCCAGAAAACTTTTCGGATAAATTTGGTAAACGGCAGTTTTTTGCCACCATTTGAGATTATTCATAAAAAGCGGCGACAATCTATTAATGAACGCCGCCGCACACCTCCTAATTTAATTTATTTAAGTTCCGGCCAATAGCCTTTATTTGCTTCAATTAAGTCATCAAGTATCAATTTAGCAATGCGAGCGCTCGGCACAGTCTTTGAAAGTGTAATTGCCTGCCAAAGTTTAATATAGGAATGTTCAATCCAAGCGTCAACTGCTAATTTTTCAACTGATACTTGCTGTTCCATTAAGCCTTTTTGAAATTGCGGAATGTCACCAACAACGAGCGGCTCCGGTCCTTGATTGCCAACGATACAAGGAATTTCAACCATTGCAGTCGGATCAAAATTTTTAATTGCGCCTTTATTTTCGACAATCAGCAACATATTTGCCTTAGTGTTGAAAGCGATCGCCGTCGCCAAATCAACGATGAATGAGGCATGAGCGTCAACCTCAATGTTGGTATCTTTTGCACTGCCAACTTCTTTAATTCTGCGGCATTCCGTAAAAACTTTCTTTTCGCGACCTTCCATGACTTCATTTGCACGAGTGTGATTTGGGTCTGAATGCTTAACAATTTCATCTTGACAAAGATAATATTTTAAATAAGTATTCGGCAGAGTGTTTGGATCAATAGGCGCAAATTCCTTGACCATTTCAAATGTCACAATCCAGCTTGGGTCAACATGTTGAACGCCTTCATCACCTTTGAGATATTTCAAATTATAACCGTGTTTGTAAACATAATCTTTAATTTTCGGCATGAGGTCATTACCTTGCTTATCTTTGATACTCGTCCACCAGCCGAAATGATTGAGACCAAAATATTTAAACTCCAGTTCTTTAAGTGATTTAAAGCCGGCAATCTGCGCCATTTTTTCTTCGATATCAACCGGCATGTCACAAATATTGATGATTTTTGAATTTGGACAGAGACGGCGAGTAGCTTCAGCAACTATTGCAGCCGGATTTGAATAATTAAGAATCCAGGCATTCGGCGAATATTTTTCCATATATTTTACAATCTCAACAATGCCGCCAATCGAGCGCATACCGTAAGCAATTCCGCCAGGTCCGCAAGTTTCTTGACCGACAACTCCGTATTTAAGCGGAATTTTTTCATCTTGTTCACGCATTGCATACTTGCCAACGCGAATGTGTGCCATGACGAAATCAACATCACTGAAAGCAGTCTCAGGATCAGTCGTTGCAACAAATTCTATCTCAGACGCACGTTCTTTGAGTACAATTTCCATAGCATCTGCAATCACTTGCTGACGTTCAGGATCATTATCGTAAAGTTTGAGCTTGCGAAGCGGAAATCTGTCTTGATGTGAAAGCAACATCATCACAATGCCAGGTGTAAACGTGCTGCCACCGCCAGCAACTACTACTGAAAATCTTTTGTCTTGCATTTCGATACCTCCATAAATTTTTTACTTTTTATCTTCTGTATCAGGAGCATTCAATAAAGCTTCAAATCTTTCACGAACTTGAGGAACACTTAAACCAACAATAACTTGAATGGCACGACCATTATGAACGAGACCGTGAGCGCCGTGTTCAGT
>CAJOHI010000027.1 GCA_905234365.1 uncultured Selenomonadaceae bacterium
AAATTACATCAGCCTTAGAAGCGCCGTAAATCGTGTTAGCAAGATTATTGCCAACAATGCCAATTTTTTGAGTTACGTTTGAAGCGTCAATTACTTTTATAGTAGAATCATAATCAGTGGAATTAAGCGTGCCTTCGAAAGTTGCTGCAAGTGTTACTGCCGTCTTATCGCTATTATAAATTAAATCACTTGAAACGGTTTCTCGTACTCCGATAATACTTAATTTAATGTCTGAGGCGTCCTTAAGAGTAATTGAGCCTTCGCCAATCATCAAAATTATATCATCGCCGCTGCTTTGAGTGTAATAAGAGCTACCAGCTATACTGACAATATCTTTATCGGTATAATCAGTAATAACGTCATTGCCGTCACCATTGTTATAAATGAAAATATCAGCATCTGCACCGCCAATTAAAGTATCGTCGCCTTTACCGCCACGCAAAACATCTCTGCCGTTGCCGCCATTCAATGAATCAGAAGCACTACTGCCGACTATAGAATTGCCGTTATCATTTCCAGTAATCGCTAAGGAATTTGTACGACTTGAAGCGTCAATTACTTTTACAGTTGAATCATAAATATCCGCAGTAAGTTGTCCTTTAAAATTATCATTGACAGTCAAAATGCTTTTATCGCTGTTATAATTTAAACCTGTCGTAGTTGCGTCAAGTGTATCAGGGACAAAATCTTGAGTAGATGCTTGTTTTGCAAAATAATGCAGGAACATATAACCGGCAGAATAAACGTTTACATCACCGTTGAAAGTGCTGTTGAGGTTAACATATTTTGCAAGAGTTGTTGGATCAGCAGCAAGACTTAAAATATTTTCTTCGCGTCTGTCGTCAACGCCATGTACGAGATCAGCCATGCCTTCAGAGATAAATTGCGGCAAATCAACGTCAACATTGGCATATTGAAGTGCATGAGTAAATTCATGTGCAAGAGTGCGATCAAGACCTCCACCATTCATATCGTCTTCATCAAATGAAGTATAAGCCATATTGATATTCAACGTTGAATAATAGTCATATTTTTTACCTTTGTAAATGCTCCAATTTGTACTGACATTTGTCCAATCGAATGCGCTGCTGTCGTCGTAAAAATTCAAAGTCATTGTATTGAAATTAGCATTATTATAGAAATTAAAGCCGTAAGACTGCTCAATAAGTTCAATGGCCGAATCAATCCACCAGGAATTAAGACCTTGAATTACAAGTTTCTGCTGATCGGTCAAACTGCCACTTGGCAAATAGAGCGTTAAACCGCGTTTAGTAATACTGCTGCCGGTTGGATATGAGGCAGCACCGCTTTCCGACACAGCATTATCTTCATCTTTGTAGTATAAACCGCCGGTATCCCAACCAGTAATGGCACCGGTGTCAGCATTATCAAGATAAATGCCGCAATAATTCTTCAAAAATGTATCTGCATCACCAACATTACGACAATCACTGATAAATTGGTCAATTACTTCTTGAATGCTGTTGAAATTTGAACAGGCTTTAACTGCTTCATCAAGAGCGGCTTCCGTGCTCGTTAATGTGGTATTATCCAATGCGGTCATGAAATTTTTTATTACATCTTGCTGAGTATAATCATTATTTCCGTAAAATTGAGTAGTGACCTTGCCGGTTGAATCTTTTATATTTATAAAGTGATCTTTAACGTCTTTAACAGTTATACTGCCGGAACCAACATTAAAAATGACATCAGAACCGCTGAATTTATAACCGCTGATCGTACCGTTTGTAATATTAATAGTATCTTCGCCGCCATAGTTTACAATGACATCATTGCCGTCGCCTTCCGAATAATTGAAAACGTCCTTGATCTTCGTTCCGTAAATTGTATCATTACCTTTGCCGCCTGTAAAAGTTGCAGATTGAAGACTTGTTTGATTGGAATAAACCGGAGAATAAATTTTAATTTCCTCAGCACCGTTACTGCCTGTGACACTTACTGAACCGATATTTGTAAGTTTTACAAGATTTTTGCCGCTGCCAACTTGAATAACTCTCGAACCACCTATAGTTGAACCCCAAACATCAATAGTATCATCGCCAGCGCCGGTATTAATTGTTGTATTTCCGGTGCCTGAATTAATATAAATTGAGTCATTACCGGCACCGCCATTAATTAAAACTTCGGTACCGTTCCAATCTTTAATTATATCGTCGTCAGCACCACCGTTAATGGTAACATTATTAGACCAGTTGCTGATAGTATCTTTTCCGGCGCCGCCTTTAGCTGTAACGGTAGGACCAATGATGTTAATTTCATCATCATCAGCGCCACCGTCAATAATAACATTAGTTCCCCAGTTGCTGATAGTATCATTTCCAGCGTCGCCATTAATAGTAGTTATTGAGCCGCTATTTGAAATGCTGTCATTGCCATTGCCGGCATTTATAATTACATTTTGTGCGACTTTATCATTATAAAATACATCGTCATCGTCGCCGCCGTCAACAGTTACATTCGTAGCCCAATTAAAAATATCGTCATTGCCGCCGCCGGCAATAATTGTAACATTTTTTCCATTATTACTGATTTGATCTGCCGAATCATCACCTGTCAATAAAGTGTCATCTGTTCTATTAACAATATTAATCATATTAATCACCCTTCTGCTAGTGCAAAAACTCAAAAAGTTTTTTCACTAAATATAACGATTAATAGTTTTATTTTCTTAAATAATGAATGACAGTCTTGCTTTTTTTGTTTAATTTTGAGATTTTTTTCGATAGGAATAACCTGCGAAAATCGCTGTAATCCAAATTGGTATAATTATAACTGCTAAACGCATTTCGTCTATTGTCATCATTAAAATTAAAATTCCTGCCAAAAATGCAAGACAAATGTAATCTGCAATCGGATATAATAGCGACGGGAATTTTGTAACATGTCCAGTTGCTTCACAATATTTGCGAAATTTCAAATGAGTTAGTACAATCATTGACCAACTCAAAACTACAGCACCAGTTACAATCGACATCAGATACATGAAAATTTGTCCGGGAAAGAAAAAATTCAATGCAACAACAATCAACGTTATCGCTGATGAAATTAGTATGCCGTTGACAGGAACTTTGCGATTGGAAAGTTTAGCCAAAAATTTCGGAGCGTTAGCATTTTTCGCTAATCCGTAAAGCATTCTCGAATTTGAATAAATTGCCGAATTATAGACGCTTGCCGCTGCCGTTAAGACGACGAAATTAAGGATATGTGCCGCCGCCGGTATTCCAATATTGTCGAAGATTTGCACAAATGGGCTTGCTTCAGTGCCGACTTCATTCCAAGGCCAAAGTGTCATTAAAACTATCATTGTACCGACGTAGAATATCAAAATTCTGTAAATAACTTGATGAATTGCACGCGGAATTGTTTTATCAGGATTTTCAGCTTCACCGGCAGTTATTCCAATCAACTCAATGCCGCCAAATGAAAACATAACCGGCACGATTGAAATCATCATTCCCCAAGCACCGTTTGGAAAAAAGCCGCCGTTATTCCAAAGGTTGCTGAAATTTTCCGGAAATGGTCTTACATCTGTAAAAATCAAATAAGCACCGAACACAATCATAAATATTACTGCTGAAATTTTAATCAGCGCCATCCAAAATTCGACTTCGCCGTAAATGCTGACAGTTATCAGATTTATCAAGGTTATCACGATAAGACAGATGAGAGCGCTAATCCATTGAGGTAAGTCCGGCAGCCAATATGCAACATAAATACTAACTGCACTCAATTCTGCCATGCTGACAAAAATGTATAAAAACCAATAATTCCAACCGGCTAAAAATCCCGCAAATTCGCTCCAATATTTTGTCGCATAATAACTGAATGAGCCTGAAACCGGTTCATCAACGCTCATTTCGCCAAGCATTCTGACAATCAAAAATATAATTATTCCGCCGATTAAATAACTCAATGCCGTTGCAGGTCCGGCAAGTGCGATAGTTGAGGCAGAACCATAAAATAAGCCGGTGCCGACTGCAGTGCCTAACGCAATCATCTGCAAATGACGATTCTTTAAACCGCGATTCATTTTTTCTTCATCGACATGATTATTTGTTATCGACGAATTTATTTGTGTTGTAGAAATTTTAATCACTCCTGTTTTTGATTATTTTCTCTCGGCATGGCGACACGCAAGGCATCGCGTACCGTTTCAACCGCAATTATTTTAGACGAATTTTCGGATTTATTCAACTCAAAAAAATTTTTTTTAGGCAAAATTATCGAAGTAAATCCCATGCGCCTAGCTTCTTCAACTCTTTGACGTGCCTTGCTGACTGCTCTTACTTCGCCGCCCAAGCCAACTTCACCAAAGACAACACATTTAGGCAATAATTTTCGATTGGCAAAACTCGACGCCATAGCGATTATAATTGCCAAATCTGCCGCAGGTTCAACAATTTTAATTCCTCCTGAAGTTTTAACATAGACATCACAAGCGCCAATACTTAAATGCACTCGCTTTTCTAACACCGCAAGTAAAAGCTGTATCCTTTTAATGTCAACTGAATCGCTTGTCCTGCGCGGCGGCATAAATGGTGTCGGTGCAACAAGTGCTTGAACTTCAACGAGCAGCGGACGAGTGCCTTCAACTGTTGGAATTATAACGCTGCCAATGTCATCTTCTTTTTCCGGCAAAAATAATTTTGAAGCGTCCGGCACGTCAATAAGTCCGATATCGCGCATTTCAAAAAGTCCAATTTCAGAAGTTGCACCGAATCTATTTTTTATAGCTCTAAGTACTCGCAAATCAGCCGTGCGCTCACCTTCAAAAAATAAAACCGTGTCAACAATATGCTCAAGCACGCGAGGTCCGGCTAAATTTCCGTCTTTCGTGACATGACCAATTATAAAAGTTGCAATGCCCTCGCGCTTTGAAATTCTCATTAAATCCGCTGCACATTCGCGAATTTGTGAAACGCTGCCTGGCGCACTCTCTAAAGAATTTTTAAAAATCGTTTGTATCGAATCAATTACTAAAAATTGCGGCTTAACATTTTCAATATGTGTTGCGATTCGCTCAAAATTCGTTTCGGCGCATATGTATAAATCATCAGCGATGGCGTTGAGTCTGTCGGCTCTCATTCGGATTTGTCTTGCGCTTTCTTCGCCGGTAATATATAAAACTTTTTTGCCGATTCTTGCAATGTTGGCACAGACGGCTAAAGTCAAACTTGATTTTCCAATGCCTGGATCTCCTGCAATTAAAATCACTGAACCTGGTATAATTCCGCCGCCTAAAACTCTATCTAATTCGCCGGAACCTGTTATAAATCGTGGTAAATCCTGCGTGTCAACTTTGCCGATAGGCTGTGGCTTTTCGTTTGCAGATATAATTGCCAATTTATCCTGTCGCGGTGTCGGTGCAACCGTTTCTTCTACAAATGTATTCCATTTGCCGCAAGCCGGGCATTTGCCTATCCATTTTGATGACTCATATCCACACTCTTGACACATGAAAACTGTATTTTTTTTTGTCATAAATTAAAAAATCTCCATAAAAACAATAAAAAATTTTACCTCCGCAATTAACGGAGATAAAATATAGATTTTACTTGTTAGCAAGTTCTGCCATTTTAGAAAGTGTTATAAATACTGAACGAATCAACTTGGTACGCTCTTGAATGCCTATTGCTCTGGCATTGTAGAGACTGTAAATAAATTGAGCACATAACTCTGCTTCGCGCTTTGTAACCATTTTATGAAGCAAGAGATAATCAATCATTGACTTGACATATTCAAATTTTGTACCATCTTCAATTTTGCTTATCATCTCTTTGTAAATGTAGTCGTCTTTAAGTTCTATGCTTTCAATAATGGTTATACGAATATAACCGCCGAGACCGCGACGCGACTCAACTACAAAACCTTTTTCATGAGTAAAACGTGTACTTAGGACGTAACTGATCTGCGACGGCGCACAAGAGATTTTACTTGCAAGTTCCGTTCGTTTTAACTCTACTTGTCCGTCCTCTTTGGCGGCTAATTGTTGAAGAATATAATCTTCTATAGCATCAGCAATGTTATTTACCATATAAATCACCTGCTTTTTAATGCTGATTAGGTTAAATAGTTTAATTCCAAATCCATCATTCAGAATTAAACTATTTGACATATTATATTTGACTTTTTGATAATTTGCAAGTGTTTTTTTATTTATACAGTAAATAAGCCGAGCTATGCTGATAACTCGAAGATTTTATTCCTTATTTGGCTGGTGACTGAAGTAATCAATCTTTTTGTCAAGTCGATCAATCGTAATTTTTAACGTTTCCATTTTATCAATTAATTTTTGACGCTGCTCTTTTAAAATTTCCATTCGTCGTTCTTCGTCAACATTACGGCGTTTCAAGTCAACGTATTCGATAAGCGCTTCGATTTGAACGCCGGCAGACCTCATACATTTTATAAAATTAACCCATCCGCAAGAATACTCGTCATAATCTCTAATACCATTACTCTTGCGTGGAACATTTGGAATTAAACCGATTCTTTCGTAATATCTCAAAGTGTCAGTCGTAATTCCATATTTTTCGCTAACTTCGCCTATTGTCATTCAATAAGCCTCCTATCCAAAATTATGTATGGTTAATATTATCAATTTGAGTCGACTACAAGTCAATAGGTAAACAAAAAACTTGACTTTGAGTCGACACTATAATATAAAATAATATGTAATTATAAATTTTAGGAGTGCTTAAATATTGAATGAAGAACATATTCGCAAACTTTTGAAACTTTACAAGGAAAATCAAATAGACGAAGAATCTATCGTATCAACTTTAAAAAAATTGCCGGTAAAAGCTGTAGAAAATTTAGGCTTCGCTGAGGTCGATCATTATCGTGAATTGCGTCAAGGTTTTCCGGAAGTAATTTACGCTGCCGGTAAAACTAAAGAGCAAGTATTGGCGATTTTTCAATCACTTTATGAACGCAGCGACGGAAATTTAATGGCAACTCGTGCAAGTCGTGAGCAATTTGATTATGTCCATGAGAAAATGCCGGTTACAATTTATGATGAAGCTGCAAAAATTATTTATGTAGACCGTAATAAAAAAATTGTCCGCGATTCAAAACGAACAATCTTAATCGTAACTGCGGGAACCAGTGATATACCAGTTGCTGAGGAAGCAAGATTGACGGCTTATCTTTGGGGCAACGAAGTCAAAACTTGTTATGATTGCGGAGTTGCAGGTATTCATCGACTTTTTGCACATATTGACGATATTGAGAGCGCTAATGTTTTGATAGTCGTTGCAGGTATGGAAGGCGCTCTGGCAAGTGTCGTTGGCGGTTTGACTGACAAGCCGGTCCTTGCCGTGCCGACAAGCGTAGGTTATGGCGCTTCATTTAACGGATTGGCGGCGCTTCTTGCAATGTTAAACAGTTGCGCGGCAGGTGTTTCAGTCGTGAATATTGATAACGGTTTTGGTGCAGGCGTTCTTGCAAGCAAAATCAACAGATTGAGATAATTTTAAATTTGAGGTGACAAAATGAAAGCTATTTATTTAGACTGCATTTCTGGAATTAGCGGCAACATGTTTTTAGGCGCCTGTTTACAAGCAGGTGTTCCGGCTAATTATCTTGAAAAAGAATTGCAAAAATTGACTTTGCCGGACAACTATAAAATTGATATTTCAAATGTCAGCAAAAATGGAATTGCCGCAATTTATGTAAATGTAGAATTAGACGAACATGAGCATAATCATGATTTACATGAACATGACCACCACCATCATAGAAACATGTCGGACATCAGAAAAATTATAAATGATTCGACACTTTCCAATAAAGTTAAAGATACGGCTTTATCAATTTTTGAAAAGTTAGCGGCGGCTGAAGGCAAAGTGCATAATAAACCTGCTGAAGAAGTAAATTTTCACGAAGTTGGCGCAGTTGATTCAATCGTTGATATCGTCGGCTGTGCAATTTGTCTTGAATATCTTGACATCGAAAAAATTTTTGTCAGCAAAATCAATGTCGGCAGCGGATTTGTAAATTGTGCTCATGGTCTTATACCGGTGCCTGCGCCTGCGACTGCTGAACTGCTCAAAGGTTATATAACTTATCATAACTTTGTTGAAAAGGAATTGACGACGCCGACCGGTGCTGCAATTATCGCTACGCTTGCCGAATACAGCGATAATCAGCCGAATGATTTTACGATTGAAAGAATTGCCTACGGTGCCGGCACTTATGATTTTAAAATTCCTAACGTTCTGCGAATTTATCTTGGCGAATATAAAGGCAGTAAAGAAGCTCAACTGCTCATGCTTGAAGCGAATATTGATGATATGAATCCGCAAATTTACGGTTATCTTTATGACAAACTTTTAGATAATGGCGCTTTTGATGTTTGGACAACGCCAATTTACATGAAAAAAAACCGTCCTGCGAATATGCTGACGGTTCTCATTGATGAAGCTCACGAGGAGATTTGTACTAAAATTATTTTTGAGGAGACAACGACAATCGGTCTTAGAGTTATTAAAGTTGACCGCCGAATCGAAGCTGTCCGCCGAATGTCTAGAGTTGAGACGAGTTACGGCGAAGTTCGCTGCAAAGTCAGCGCTTATAACGGCAAAATTATTTCAATAACGCCTGAGTATGAAGACTGTCGCCGCATTGCAGAAAGTCAAAACGTACCATTAAAAGTTGTTTGGCAGGAAGCACTGTCAAAACAGCACGATCGCTTAGGATAATTTATTCGGAATTTGGCGTTAAATTTACCGTTCTTGGTGCGCCGTTCATTTCATCAAATAGCGCTAACATTTCATTAACTTCTTGCTTTTGTACCACCTGCATTGCAAAACCGGCATGGACTAGCACATAATCGCCAAGCCTTGCTTCCGGCAGTAACATTAAACTTACGTCTCGCGTAACACCTGATAATTCTACTTTCGCGAGGCTGTTTTTTATTTCAATTATTTTAGCTGGAAAAGCCAAACACAAAATTATCACTCCAATCAAAAATTACATAGTGTCTTCAATTCTCATCAACATGAAGCAATAATCGGAAAGGCGATTTAAAAATAATTTGTCAATCTCGTGGACTTCTTCACTCTCTGCTAATGTCAAAATCAAACGTTCGGCACGTCTCGTTACAGTTCTTGCCAAATCTAAAAATGCACCGGCTTGACTGTCACCTGGAATTATAAACGCTTTAAGTGGCGGCAAGGTAGCTTCCATTGCGTCAATATCTCTTTCAAGTTCAGCGATATTTTCAGCGGTAATCATCGGCGGCTTATTTAAACTTGCAAGATCAGCCATTAAAAGCGGCATTAACTTTTGCAATTTATAAATTTTATCTTTGACATCAGAATTTTTTGCAAAAGCACGACTCATTGCAAGCGCTGAATTTGCTTCGTCGACTGTTCCGTAAGTCTGCACGCGAATTGAATTTTTTGAAACACGTTCACCGGTGTAAAGTCCGGTTGTGCCATCGTCGCCGGTTTTAGTATAAACACTCATTAAAATGACCTCACTTATATAATAAATTTAACCGATAGTAATTTTTATTTTACATTTATTTTTTTTCAATAAAGTTAATTTTCAATTCAACAATAAATTTTGTACCTTGTCCGAGTTCACTTTCAACGGAAATTTTACCTTCATGCAATCTTACAATCTCACTTGCAATCGAAAGTCCAAGACCATTGCCGCCAATTTCACGCGAACGCGCTTTGTCAACGCGATAAAAACGCTCAAAAATTTTATCCTGGTCCTCTTTGGCAATTCCAATTCCACTGTCTTTCACGGAAAATATAACTGTACTATCGCCAATATTTTCAATCGCAACTGTAACGGTTCCGTCATTTGGCGTATACTTTATCGCATTGTCGACAAGAATTAATATAAGCTGCTTAATCTTCTGCTCGTCAGCCTGAATTTCAACTTTTGTAATGTCTTTGCCGCTCAAAGTGATATTCTTTTTTTCGGCAAGCGGCGTCATCATTCGGACATTCTGATTTAACATTTCGCCTAAATCAAATTTTTTAATTGTAACTTTTAAAGCGTTATTGTCACTGCGTGCAACCATTAATAAATCGCTGACGAGTTTTGACATCTTTTGTACTTCGCTTTTGACATCTGCAATGACTTGTTTCAAAAATGGCGAGGTGATTGTATTATCCATCAGCAATAAGTCTGCCGAAGCCATGACGACTGCAAGCGGCGTCCTGAGTTCATGTGAAGCGTCCGCTGCGAATTGCCTCTGCTTCTCGTAAGCCTCTTTGAGTGGAATTATAGCACGTCCTGCCATTATGTGACCAAATATCGCCGCAACAATCAACGCAACAGCTCCGAGAAAAATTAAAATGTAAGTTGACTTTTGCAAACCGGAATACATTACAGTAACATCTTTACCAACATAAATCCTGTGATTAATTCCAGATATTCTAAGCTGCTTGGAAATCATCATTATATTTGTAGTTCTTCCGAGTTCATTAGGTCGACTGAAAACCGCAATTTCACCGTCCTCAATGCTCCAGGCGTCAATGGTATCAAGGATAAATGCTTCCACTCTGAACGACGCACGGGCAAAATCGACGAGACGACCATCATCATCAAATATGTAAAAAAATAAGCGGTCGTTGGTACTTTTATAAGATTTGCTTTCATCACCTGCATTTTCACTTTGTCCGTAACGTTCTCTTAAATCGGAAATGGAATCGGCGGCATCTTGAATTTCCTGTGCCTGCTCTGAAAACATTGCCCATTCCATAGTCATATGCACTACAAAAATCAACACAGTTAAGAAAATACACATTATAAGGGAATAAATTAATGTCAGTTGTCGCCGACTTTTTCCGAAAATTTCCATGTAAAATATTATCCTTCTGATTTATTTTTTTGCAACAATTTCAAATTAAATTTATCACTTGTCAATAGATTTGTCAATTTAACACAAAAATTTAACTTTATGAATCATATATGAACATCAATAAAGCTGTTAATTATTTTTATTGACAGCAGGAAATATATTATTTGCAGCGAATTTGAAAATAGAAATAATCGGCAACTCATTGGAGGCGATTTAGTTAATGGCAAAAGAAAGTGCAAAGACCGGTGCAGAAACTGCCGGTGATAAGAAAGGTATATTACTTGAAACAGGTACTAATGAATTTGAAATTGTAGAATTTAGTATTGGCAAAGTAAACTATGGAATCAACGTTGCAAAAGTGCGCGAAGTTATTCAACGTGTGCCGGTAACTGCGATGCCGCAGGCTCATCCTTATGTAGATGGCTTATTTACTCTCAGAGGCAAAGCACATCCGCTGGTTAATCTTCCGCGTTGTTTGAATGTCATGTCGAATGAGGAAGCAAAAAATATTATAGTTACCGAAATTAATAATTATTACGTTGGCTTTTTGGTTGAAACGGTTTCAAGAATCCACAGAATTTCCTGGAAAGATATGGAACCGGCACCGGAAGTTGGCGATCAATCTCGTGTTGTCGGTATTATCAAAATGTCGGACAGAATTGTACTTCTGCTTGACTTTGAAACGATTATTGCGGAAATTAATCCTGAAATTAATGCAAAACTTACAACTGTTGAAGATGCGGCACCGGATACAAGGCAGCTTCGTTCTGATATTCATGTTGTCGTTGCTGAAGATTCTGCAATGCTACGTGATTTGCTGGTTACAACGCTGCATGATTCGGGTTATCGTTTCGTTCGTGACTTCGGCAATGGTCAAGACGCTTGGGATTATCTGCGTGGATTGGCAGCTAAAGATGGCTCAATCGACAAACACGTTGGCATTATAGTATCTGATGTTGAGATGCCTAAGATGGACGGTCATCGTTTGCTTAAACTCGTTCGCGAAAATGAGCGACTTAAAGAAGTACCGTTTGTTTTGTTCTCTTCATTGATTAGTGATGAAATGAGACTCAAAGGCGAGCAACTTGGCGCAAGCGGACAAATTTCTAAACCGGAAATTAGTCAGTTGATTGGACTTTTGGATAACTTAATTTTTGGTAAGCCACTAAAAAATCCGAATGAAGAATAAAATAAATTTTGCCTGCAGGATAACTGTAGGTTTTTTTGTTGACAGGAGAAATTAATTAATGCAGATTATCACTCTAGAAAATGACAATAACATTATTGAAGGCGAAAACGTTGATTATAGTAAATCAAAAATAGATTTTAAAGGTGAAGGAAATATTTTGTTTCTTGAAGGCGATCTTTCACTTGGAAACAGTAACATTGATTTTAAAGGCAATAATTCTATTGTATTTTTACGCTCAACTAATGCAGAATATAGATTAAAAATTTCTATTTTTCACGATTCTGTTATATACTTTGGTTTAAATTCTACCGTGTTTTGTAGAAAAAAATTAAAATCTTTAGTTTTAAATGCTTATGAACGGAAAAATATTTTTATTGGCAATGATGTAATGTTTTCGCATGGAATTAGAATCACTACATCAGATGCACATTTGATTTATTCGACAAAAACTTTAGAGAGAAAAAATTACAGCAAAAGTATTTTTATTGGCGATCACGTTTGGATTGGTCGAGAAGCTACCTTATTAAAAGGTACTCAAATTTTTTCCGGCAGCATAATCGGTTCTAATAGTTTAGTTTCAGGTAAAATTATTAAATCAAATACTTCTTGGGCAGGCAATCCGGCTAAATTAATTTCTGAAGATGTGTTTTGGGTTAGGCCAAATGTAAACAAATTAACTGAAGAAGAAAGTAACGAATACGACACATGTTTAGATTCTGAGCCATTCATTTTTAAACATGAGCCTGAAGTTTATCTTCCGTTCGATATGATTGATAAGCATTTAAAAAAATGTAATACGGCTGAAAAGAAATGTGCCTATTTAATAAAAATTTCGAGTATAGAATCACATAACAGATTTGCATTTTAATTTTTTGTTTAGTTTGAAGGTGATATAAATGTCAATATTAGCAGCAATGGTTGTACCGCATCCGCCAATAATTTTGCCGGAAGTCGGTCAAGGCGAAGAAAAAAAGATAAAACAAACGATTGACGCATATCGTGAAGTTGCAAAACGTACGGCTGAAATTGATCCTGAGACGATTGTAATTACAAGTCCACATTCGATACTTTATGCTGATTACTTTCACATCAGTCCTGGTAAATCAGCAACCGGCGACTTTGGACAATTTAGAGCGCCGCAGGTTAAAATTAACGTTAATTATGATACTGATTTTGTTAATGAACTTTCCAATTTGGCGGCAAGCGAATCAATTTACGCAGGAACACTTGGCGAACGCAATGCCGCTTTAGATCATGGAACTATGATTCCGTTGAGATTTTTAGAGCAAGCCGGAATTAATTTTAACGAAACGAAAGTTGTCCGAATTGGTTTATCAGGCTTGTCGGCGGTTGAGCATTATAAATTCGGTCAACTTATTGCAAAGACAGCGGAAAATTTAAATCGCCGTGTCGTCTACGTTGCAAGCGGTGATTTGTCGCACAAATTAAAAAGTGACGGTCCTTATGGCTTTGTTGAGGAAGGTCCAATTTTTGATAAGAAAGTCATGGATTACATTGCAAAAGGCGATTTTTTATCAATGTTGCGAATGGATAATAATTTGTGCAAACGTGCTGCGGAATGTGGTTTAAGGTCATTTTGGATTATGTCCGGTGCTCTTGACAAAAAAGCGATTGAAGTTGAGCGGCTGAGTTACGAGGGCACCTTTGGCGTTGGTTACGGCATAGCTTGGATTGACATTAAAGGTGATGATAAAAACCGCAGTATAGGCGAACAACTTATTGATGCTAATCATAAGGCACTTGCTGAAATTAAAAGTAAAGAGGATTCTTTTGTTAAACTTGCAAGGCTGAGTTTGGAAACTTTTGTTAAAACTCATAAACCGCTATCAAAACTTCCAAATAATTTGCCAAATGAAATGATTGAACGCAGATCAGGAGCCTTTGTATCGCTTCATAAAAATGACGAGTTGCGTGGTTGTATTGGAACTATATTACCGACGACAAATTCAATCGCCGAAGAAATTGTCCGCAATGCAATATCCGCTTGTTCGCAGGATCCGAGATTCAATCCTGTAACTGTTGACGAACTCGATGATATTGTTTACAGTGTTGACATTTTAGGTGAGCCGGAAAGAATTTTTGACACAAAACAACTTGACGTTAAGCGCTATGGCGTCATTGTCGAAAAAGACGGCAGACGTGGTTTGTTGCTGCCGGATTTAGAAGGCGTTGATACGATTGAGCAGCAAATATCAATCGCAAAACGCAAAGGCAATATCGGACCTAATGAAAAAGTTAATCTTTGGCGTTTTGAAGTAATAAGACATCATTAAAATATTCGATGAAATTTTACAAAAAAAATTTCCGTTGACACCGTTAAAAATGTCAGCGGATTTTTTATTATAACGATTTATTGCATATTTTCTAAAGCCAAATTCCTAAATTGAATCAGTTCCTTTTCAAATTGGAGTTTAACCGTTGCCGTTGGTCCGTTGCGGTGCTTGGCGATAATTAACTCACAAAGATTTTTATTTTCCGTATCCTTATTGTAATATTCTTCGCGATATAAAAATATTACAATATCTGCGTCCTGTTCCAAAGAGCCGGATTCTCTCAAGTCTGAAAGTTGAGGTCTTTTTTCCGAACGCATTTCAACCGCTCTTGAAAGTTGAGACAATGCAATAATCGGTACATTTAATTCACGAGCCAGCGCTTTTAGTGAACGAGATATTTCTGATATTTCCTGTTGACGATTTCCGTCGCCGTTTTTTGCCTGCCGACCTTGCATTAATTGTAAATAATCTATAATTATCAAGTCTACTCCATACATTGACTTTAAACGCCTTGCCCTTGCACGCAATTCCATAACTGTAAGTCCAGGTGTATCGTCGATATATAATTTTGCTTTTGATAACTCATTGACTGATTCTGTTAATACAATCCATTCGTCTCTTTCTAACTCGCCATTTTTTAGTTTATACGCTTTAATTCCGGAATATGAACTTAACAACCTGCTTGCAAGCTGTGATTTTGACATTTCGAGTGAGAATATCGCAACAAATTTAGGTGGAATGGACCTTCCTCTACCCATTGAAATTTTTTCTGCTATATTGAGTGCAAAGGCCGTTTTTCCCATAGAAGGTCTTGCCGCTAATAATATTAAATCTGAATTTTGCAAGCCCGATGTATTGTCGTCTAAGTCTTTAAATTGAGTAATTAATCCGGTATGACCGCCGTTATTTTCATAGAGATAATTTATTTTTTCAAATACACGATTTAATATAGGTGCAATGTGTTCAAATTCTCCTGAAGACTGTTGAGAAGTGATTGAAAATATTCTTTGCTCGGCAGAATCCAAAATTTTTTCCAGTTCTTCATTATCATCATAGGCTTCAGTAACTATTGATTCACCGGCTTCGATTAATTTTCTTAAAGTGGATTTTTCTTTGACTATTCCTGCGTGATAATGTATATTTGCAGTTGTAGGTATAACGTCTCCGAAAGACATCACAAAAATCGGACCACCAATTTTATCAAGCATGCCTGATTTTCTTAGATGTTCAATCAACATTATAAGATCAACCTTATTGTTTCGTGCGTAAATATCAATTATTGCCTGAAAAAGTATTTGATGTTCCTTAACATAAAAATCTTTAGCATTCAGTTCGGACTGAACTTTTGGGATTGCTTCGCCGTCTCTTATTAACATCGCTGCAATTATGGCCTTTTCAGCACTTATATTATTTGGAATAGCTCTATCGCTCATTAGTGTCCTCCTAACAAATGAATTTATATATTTTAACATTTTTCAAAGAATATTTAAAGAGTTGATTTTATTATATCACTTTTAAAAATTGATTTTATTGTTTGCCTAAAATTTCGCATTAAAAAATTGAAATGCTTTAATCAAAGACGAGATGTAACTAAAAGCATCTTATTTTTTTGCAAATTATTTAGAAGTGACAATTACATTTGCTTTATGATATAATAAAAAAAATTTTATTGCGAGGTGTAACAATTTTGAGTGATTTATTTTTAATAGTGCTGATAATTTGTATGTTAGTCTATTCATTCTTTGATGAAATATTTGCAGATTGAATTTAGGAATTTAGGAGAAATTTGTTTTGAAAGTAGAAATTACCAATGAGATTTTAAACAAGGTTTTAAAACCGGCAAGATATACGGGTGGCGAATTTAATGCCGTGACAAAAAATCATGCTGAAGTTGACTGTAAATTTGTCTTATCGTTGCCTGACGTTTATGAAGTCGGCATGTCAAATCTAGGGCTTGCTATTCTTTACAATATCTTGAATAAGCGCAACGATACGGTTTGTGAAAGAGTTTATGCACTTTGGACTGACATGGAAACTGAAATGCGTAAATCAAATATTCCTCTGTTTGCTTTAGAATCTAAGAAAGCAATTAAAAATTTTGACTTTCTAGGTTTTTCGCTACAATATGAGATGATTTTTACCAACGTTTTAAATATGCTTGACCTTGCCGGAATTTCCTTAAAAGCAAGCGAACGTGGAGCTGATGAACCTTTTGTGGTCGGTGGCGGAGCTTGTGTCTATAATGTTGAGCCGATGGCAGATTTTTTTGATTTCTTTGTGATTGGCGAAGGCGAAGAAGTTTTAAGCGAAGTTGTTGACGTTTTTATTGCGTGGAAAAATGAAAATCGTCCAAATGGTCGGCAAGGCTTTTTGGAGCGACTTTTAAACGTTGACGGTATTTATGTTCCAAGTTTTTACGAGCCAATTTACAGCGGTGAAAAATTTATTGGAATGAAACGCCTGCACAATTTAGCAAAACCTGTAATTTACAAACGTGTTGTCAAAGATATGGATAAGGTGCCGTCTGTTGAACGTCCGATTGTTCCGTATCTTGATATTGTTCACAATCGCATAATGTTGGAATTGTTCAGAGGCTGCAGCAGAGGCTGTAGATTTTGCCAAGCCGGAATTTGCTATCGTCCTGTCCGTGAACGTACTGAAGAAAATTTACGAAAAATGGCAAGAAATTTGATTGATGCGACAGGTTATGATGAAGTTTCGCTGACTTCGCTTTCGAGTGCCGATTATTCTTGTCTGCAACATTTAGTTGATGATTTAATTGAGGATTTTAAAGGCGAAAAAGTCAGTTTTTCATTGCCGTCGCTTAGAATTGACAGTTTCTCAATCGAATTGGCGCATAAACTTCAGCAAGTCAGAAAAAGCGGATTGACATTTGCACCGGAAGCAGGCACTCAAAGGCTTAGAGATGTCATCAACAAAGGTGTCACTGAGGAAAATTTATTGACGGCTTGCGCTGCGGCATTCAAAAAAGGCTGGAAAGCCGTTAAGTTGTATTTTATGATGGGACTTCCGACTGAGACTGATGAAGATATTATTGGAATTGCCGCGCTTGCTAAAAAAGTTGTTGACTTATACACGCAAATTAACGGCAAACGCGGCGTTAAAGTTACAGTCAGCGTATCATGTTTTGTGCCCAAGCCGTTTACGCCGTTTCAATGGTTTCCGCAAATTCCCATTGAAGAATTTGAACGCCGTCAGCAACTTTTAAAATCTTATATTCGTGATAAATCAATCGTTTTCAATTATCACAATGCTAAGTTGTCAGTTTTAGAGGGTGTAATTGCGCGTGGTGACAGACGGCTTGCAAAAGTTATTTATACGGCATGGAAAAATGGCGCAAAGTTTGACGGCTGGAGCGATTTATTTAAATTTGATGTTTGGATGTCTGCATTTGAAACTTGCGGAATTGATCCGAAATATTACAACGAAAGAACGATAGATTTTTATGAGGTACTTTCTTGGGAACACACTTCTCCAGGCGTTCGGAAGAATTTTTTAATTGACGAGTGGAATAAAGCTATGGAAGGTCAATTAACTGCTGATTGTCGCAGGACTCATTGCACCGGTTGCGGAATTTGTCAAAATTTAGGTGTAAATGTAATTGATTATGCAAGTCATCAAAATGAAAATCCTGAGCGTCAAAAAAATCATTCCGAATCAAATGCTGCGACTTCCGAATTGACAAAATACCGTTCAAAAATTCGCAAAGGCAAAGAAATTGCCGTGTTGAGTCATTTGGACTATGTTGATCTGTATTCCAGAGCATTTTTGCGGTCGAAATTGCCGATTGCATATTCTCAAGGATTTAATCCGCATATCAAAATATCATTTGCAACCGCATTAGCTGTTGGCGTAACGAGTGATACGGAGTATATGGATTTTCAACTTACACAAAATTTATCGCCTTCGGAAGTTTTAAAAAGACTTAACGAGCAGTTGCCATGCGGCGCAGAAGTTCTTAAAGTAAAAAAATTGACAGGTAAATCAGAATCATTGGCAGAAATTGCAAAGTTATCGAGTTATGAAATTCGTATACCTTTTAATGGTGACATTTCGGAAGTCACGACGATTATTGATAATTTTAATGCCGAATCGAATATCAATTATACTCGTATCACACCGAAAAAAACACGGCAAATTGAAATTAAACAATTTATTGCGACGCCTATTAAATTTAATATTAACGATAAAAATTTATTACTAAAAATGGATATAAAAATAACTGCAATAGGCAGCCTAAAGCCGATAGAGGTTGTTAAGATTCTAAAGGAAAGATTCGGATTGCATGTCAATGAAAATCTTGCACAAATTCATCGAACAAAATTAACAAATTAAAAAAATTGTTGAAATTGTAAATTAAAAGTGGTATACTTTACATTTATGGAAGGAGTGTTTTTTATGGCAGAGTTGAAAAAAATCGGTTTCATCGGTACAGGAATAATGGGTGCTGCAATGGCAGGACATTTGATGGACGCCGGTTTTGAGGTTAGTGTTTATAATCGCACTAAGTCGAAAGCGGATAAACTCGTTGAGCGCGGCGCTAAATGGTGCGATTCACCGGCGGAATGTGCAAAAGGTCAAGATGTTGTAATTACAATCGTAGGTTATCCGAAAGATGTTGAGCAAATTTATTTAAGTGATAACGGAATAATTGCAAATGCTGAAGAAGGTGCTTACGTTGTTGATATGACGACTTCTTCGCCAATTCTTGCTGAAAAGATTTACAATGCGGCAAAGTCAAAAGGCATTCAAGCTGTTGATGCACCTGTAACTGGCGGTGACACCGGCGCTAAAAACGCGACATTGACTATCTTTGTCGGCGGTGACGAGGTTGCCTTCAATGTACTCCAGCCTATGTTTAAGGTTATAGGTAAAAATATTGCATACATGGGTGTTGCTGGATCTGGTCAAAAAGCAAAGATGAGCAATCAAATCGCGTTAGCTGGTGCTCTTGCTGGTGCTTGTGAGGCATTCGCCTATGCTAAAGCTGCCGGTCTTGACATTGATAAAGTCTATGATACAATTTCTACTGGTTCTGCCGGTTCCGTTCAAATGACTAATATTGTTAAACGCGGTCTTGACGGTGACTTTAATCCAGGCTTCATGATGAAACATCTTGCTAAGGATTTAGCGATCGGCAATGAGACAGGTACAGCTTATGGCACAGCTTTGCCAATCTTGGCAGTGGTGCTGAGTCAACTTCGTAAAATGGAATCTGAAGGCGAAGGCAATCAAGGCACTCAAGCACTTTTGAAGTATTATAATATTATTGATAAAAAGTAATAATTTGTACATAATTTAATTATTGGAGGTTCTAATTTTGATTGAAGAATTTAAAAAATTTATAATGCGCGGCAATGTGCTGGATATGGCAACAGGTGTCATAATTGGTGCTGCATTCGGCAAAATCGTTTCCTCATTCACTTCTGACGTGCTTATGCCGCCGCTTGGTCTTTTGCTTGGCAAGGTAGACTTTTCAAATCTTTATATTAACCTTTCAGGTGTTGATTATGAATCATTTAATGCAGCTAAAGAAGCTGGAGCACCTGTCATTGCTTATGGCGTTTTTTTGAATAACTGCCTCGACTTTTTGATTATAGCCTTTGCTATCTTTATTTTGATTCAACAGGTTAATCGTCTTATGCCAAAAGCACCGGAACCGGAACCTGCACCGGAACCTAAAAAATGTCCTTATTGCAAGGAAGTTGTTGCAGATGACGCAACACGCTGTCCACATTGTACTTCTGAGATTAAAGTTTGAGGTAATTAAAAATGGCAACGATAATCGCACCTTCGATATTATCAGCGGATTTTGCACATTTGGCAGAGGAAATTAAGCGAGTTACTGACGCAGGTGCAGAGTATATTCACATTGATGTAATGGACGGAACTTTTGTACCTAATATTACAATCGGCTCGCCTGTGGTTAAAGCGTTAAGACCATTTTCAAATGCGGTTTTTGACGTTCATTTAATGGTTGAACACCCAGAAACTCAAATTGAATCATTTGCAAAAGCCGGAGCGAATATAATCACGTTTCATGTTGAAGCAACTAAGCACGCTCATAGAGTTATTCAGCAGATTCATGCTGTAGGCTGTAAAGCCGGTGTCGCACTCAATCCAGGTACTTCGCTTTCAGCTATTGAGGAACTCGTTGAAGATGTTGAAATGGTTTTGATTATGACAGTCAATCCTGGTTATGGCGGACAAAAATTCATTGAATCGCAGCTCGGCAAAATTCACATGCTTTATCATATGATTGCTGAAATGGAAACGGAATGTGACATCGAGGTTGACGGCGGAATTAATGTCGAAACTTCTATTGATGTTCGTGAAGCCGGTGCCAATATCCTCGTTGCAGGTTCAGCAATTTACGGAGCAGCGGACATCACAAAAGCGATTAAAGACATTCGCGGACAGGAAATTCAACATCACCATTAATTATGATGTTAAACAATTAAAAATACCTTCTGTTTCAGAAATTTAAATCTGTTTCAGAAGGTATTTTTTAAATAATTCCTGCCATTCTTAACAAATATTTGGCGTTTGTAGTTTTGCAACGTCCTTCACGCATTTTAAAATCAAAATGTATTTCATCATCAATATAATATTCCTCAAAATGTGCATTATTGACAGGCGTATTATTTTTGCTAGTAAGATCGCAAAGCTCAAAATCATGCGTTGTGACAAGAGTTATGCTCCAATCATTGGTTAATCGTCGAATCGCCTCTTTAGCTCCAACAATTCGGTCAGTAGAATTGGTACCTTTAAAAATTTCGTCAATGCAAATTAACATTGGCAATTTTTTTTCGCTAAATTCCGCAAAAGTTCAGCATAAAAAGTTGATAAGCCTTGACTGATATCATCATTAACGCGAATTGAAGTAAATATCCAAAGCCTGCTTACTTTGAAAGATTCGGCACAAACCGGCGCACCGGCATAGGCAAGAAGCACGGCACCCGCAAGTGTACGAATCCAAGTAGTTTTGCCGCTCATATTTGAACCGGTGATAATTGTAGTGCCGGCAGTTAATTTTACATCATTCGTAACGGCTTTTTTGTCGGCAATTAATAGGCTGCTCAATTTTTTAGTTTCAATTTGCGGTGTCGTTTCATCAATGAGTTGTGGAAAACAAAACGTTGTTCGAGTTTGTCCGATTGAAGCAAGCGATAAAAGTACTTCCATTTCAGACCAGGCGTCAATCCACTGTCTTAAATGTATTGCTGCGTGTCTTCGCAATTCGCAAAATACTATCACGCAATGAAAATCAAGCAAAAACAGTGCATTGCCTAAAATAAAAAATACCGGATTCCGTCGAGTATTAACTACATCAACGAGTAGTGAAAGCCGTTGAAGTTCTTCTGAAGCAGAAATTTCTTTGGTTAATGTCTCACGAATTTTTGACAGGCAAGCTGAATTAAATTCCGTTTCTTCGATTCGGTTGAAAATTTCCTTATAAAGTCTCAATTCGTTTGAAATGATCTTCAGCGGTTTGAGCATTTCCGAAGTTTTTCTCAGCACAATTACTGCAAGTGTCAAAGAAATTAAAGGTATAGCCGAAACGAAAATTATATTGTCGATTGCTTTGTAATAAGTCAATGCCGCCGTCAACAAAAATATCGGAAATATTAAATATCGCAGGTGCAAAATTGGACTTATTGTTGACGGCGGCTCCTCAATCATTTCAATTAATTCCGTCGTATCGTGATTGTCAGGCATTAATCTGCCGTAAGCCTCAAGGTCAAGAGAGAGTCGTGGCCGCGTTAAAAGTTCTGCTACACCTTTTTGGCGCTGTCTAACTTCAAAAAAATTTTTAGGCGGTGTCGGTGAAAGTGCTTCTGCCAATCGGTCACGTCCACGTTTAGTTCTTGCCGCACAAATATATTGGAAGATTGAACCGGCGCCAAATACGTGTAAATCAATATCTTGAGGCCGCTCATTTTTAAGATAAACGCTGCCGTCATTTGAACGGTTTCGCCAAGTTCCGCCGGCTCTTGAAATATATGAACCTTGAACTGACATTCGGCTTTTTAAAAATTCTCGTCTGCGTCTTAATCGTTCGTGAAACCTTACCAGACGTGCAAATATTAATGCAAATACGGCAGCGGTTTCATAGCAGTAAGGATATCCGTCATAGCCTGCCGCCAAAGTGACAATAATCAAAATAAATATAACTGTTCGTGCTAAAACTATCTGCTTGCTGCGTTTGTACAGTGATTTTTGTTCTGCTAAGTCAATTTCGCGTTCGTTATCATAAAATTTTCTATCCATTTTCTGTTAATTCAAAAACCTCGACGATTGTGATAAAGGCACCATGGTTCTTCGGCCATAAAGTCACCACCGTGATAATAAGCAGCACGAGCACGACAGCCTCCGCAAGCATGATTATATTGGCAGTCACCGCAACCACCGCCATATTTTAGTGTTCTCAACTTATTCAAAACGGGACTATTTTTCCAAATTTCATTAAAAGGCGTTTTCCTAACGTCTCCAAGTTCCATATTGAGATAAGCACAAGGCTGCACTTTACCTTTAGGACTGATTATGCAATACGACAAACCTGCTAAACAACCGCGTTTGAATCTGGTTTTAATTCCAAGTTGGGCGGCAATTCTTAGAAATTGTGGAGCGCAAGTCGGTTTTAATTCAATGTCAACAGTCTGCTGCTTCATCATGATTCGTGTCAAAACATCTTCGTAAGATTCGGCTTTAAGAGATTCTTCCTCAATCGTTGCAGCTCTGCCTGTTGGAACCAGGAAAAAAAAGTGGTGAGCTTTAGCGCCAATTTTAACGGCAAAATCAGTCATTGCTTCAAGTTCATGCTGATTCCAATCCATAACTGTCGTATGAATTTGAAAAGGTAAACCGGCTTCACGGCAATTATTCATACCGTCAACGGCACCTTGCCAAGCATTTTTAAACGAACGAAATTTATCATGCTTATCGGCGTCAAGTGAGTCAAGCGAAATGCCCATAGCTTTAGCGCCTGCATTTTTGAGGTCCTTAGCAAGGGACTTTGTAATAAGTGTTCCATTGGTACCAAAGACTGGAATTAATTTGAGCTTTGCAGCGTATTGGACTAAATCTAAAATATCAGGACGCATTAAAGGCTCGCCGCCGGAAAAAATCATAATTTTAAAACCTGCGGCGGCAATTTGTTCTAATAAAGTCTTAGCTTCTTCGGTTGAAAGTTCCTCATCAACTTTACAACCGGCATCACGATAACAATGAGCGCAATACATATTACAATGATTTGTTGTATTCCATGAAACTATCAAGTATTAAGTCCTCCATTAAAGCATTTTATAAAGTCGTAGTTTTTCTTTCTTAATCACCATTGACCACATTTTGACCAACAACAGTATTTTCTAGGAATTGAGCCACTTGTGTGCCACTTTCCTTGTACATATGCGAATAGACTTTTAAAGTTATGTCCGGCGACTTATGTCCTAATCGTTTGCTGATTAAAGTTATTGGAAAGCCATTGTGTATCAGCAAACTTGCGTGTGAGTGACGTAGGTCGTGTATGCGAATTGGTTTTAAACCTGCTTTTACTGCACATTTTTTGAGTGCCACTGACAATGGGCTTAAGTCTAGAACAAAAAGCGGTGTTGTCACTTCGTCGAGACTATCAATATAATTTTTAACTTCCTGCATAATCGCCGGCGGCATATTTATTACTCTCATGCTGTACTTAGTTTTTGGTGTGGTTATTTCGCCGTTGATTCTCATTCGACTTTTCGTTATGCTGATTTGATTCTTCTCAAAGTCAAAATCTCCTGCATTAAGTGCAAGAAGTTCTCCTACTCTCATTCCGCTATAAAACAATAATAAAAAACAGACTTTATGTCTTGGGTTTTTGACAAAAGTTATAAAGCGTTGAAACTCTGATAATTCCCAAAAATCGACACGATTTTCCATATGTCCTATGCTTCCGATTGTCCGAAGTGGATTAGAAGGCAATCCATAGTATTTAACGGCAAAATTCAGCAAAGCAGAACAACGACGATTGTAACCGGACAGTGTTGACGGCGAAAAGTTTTGTTTTTTCAGCTCATTTTGCCATTGTCGCATTGTTACAGGTGTCAACTCCGTCAATTTCAACTCTCCGATGTAGGGCAGAATATGGATCCTAATTGTTTGTTCAATAAAACTAAAACTACTAACTTTGACGTATAAACGCCTATCTTCAAGATATTTTTCTGCAAGAGAAGCGACTGTCATATCGTTTCTTCCTTCTGATGTTGCCTTAAACTCATGTTCGTAATTCAAGGCTTCTTTTTTTGTCTTAAAACCACGTTTGGTTGTATGTTTAGATTTATTTTGCCAATCAATATATCGAAATTTGGCATACCAAGTCTTTGTTTTTTCATCACGATACGCAGGCATTTTTGACCTCCTATTAACAAGCAGGATTTTTTAGTTTTATTAATCAAGTTCTAATCCAAGTTTTTTTAGACTTTTGCAAATTCCTTAGGGTTTTGCGTCAATCTTGTGCTAAAGTTATAGTCTCAATTCGTGCCTTTTCCGCTTCACGATCAGTTAAAATATTTGCTTTCACCATTGCATCTATTACTATTAGCTGGCGTTTTTTAGCTAGCATAAAATCAACATACGGCGAATACAATGACGGTGCATTTGGCAAACCTGCAAGCATTGCCGATTCCGCTAATGTCAAATCTTTAGGCTCAACTCCGAAATAGCCTACAGCAGCATCATATACTCCGTAAAAACTTGATCCAAAGTAAATTGTATTTAAGTAAAGTTCTAAAATTTCGTCCTTAGTAAAATTTCGCTCCATACTTATTGATAAAATTAATTCCTCAGCCTTACGAGTAAAAGATTGTTCCTGAGATAAGAAAAGATTTTTAACAAGCTGTTGAGTAATGGTACTGGCGCCTTCTTCAATTTGTCCGGCCTCAACATTTACGACAGTTGCACGTGCAATGCTGCTGAGATCAAATCCGTCGTGCTTATAAAATCGCGAATCCTCAACGGCAACAATCGCCTGTTTAAGTGAACTCGGAATTTCGTCAAGTGTCAAATAATGTTCTCTGCTCTGAATCTTTTCATTGACTGCTTGCCTTATATTTTGAGCACGTTCAATTTTGCCGCTCAAAGTAGAAGCATCAATCTTTTTGGCAGATGAATCAATTTTAAATTTATCTTTGCTGTCTTCAGTTTTATCGGTAGATTTATAATCTTTGTTTTCGTATTTTTCTTTACTTTCAATATTGTCAGTAATGTTTTTGGTCGAGTGGCTCGAACTTTTTTTCTCTTTTTCGTAATCGTCAATTATTTTGTCTGTCGATTCATTACTAAAATAAGCTGCCTTAATAAAATCAATCGGGTGTGAAGTTTTTATAGTAAGCGTTATAAAGAAAGACATAAAGAAGACAAATAATAAAGCTAATCCTAATTGCAGTATTCTAAAAATCACGGAAAAACTTCTGCGAGGTTTTTTATTTTCTTTTCTATTTTCGTTGCTCATTTAAAGCTCCTTAAAAATTTTTTACACTTCTATGATACAACATTGTCAATTTTAATACAAATGATTTTTTTAATTTGACAAAAAAAAATTAAGAGTCGGCAACTCTTAATTTATTAAACCACAATTTTTAATAATAATTAGTTTCTATTTTTCGGCATCAAATAAAAAAGTATCATTAGCAGAATTATACTTTTTACGACGTTGTTTGTAAGGCATAATTTCATCAATCTTTACAACCTCAATGTTTCCTTCAAAATCAGCCAAAACAACTTCCTGCACGTCAAATTCAGCTAAAAATTGGCGGCTAGATTCGTCAGGAATATAATAACCGTCAATATCAGCAATTAGTGCGATTCCGTCAAATTCTCTCTTACCGTCGGAAATTGCCTTTGCCATTGCAACAGCCTCAGCAGTAAGAGCAAGTTCGGGTATCGAATGGTCAACCGTACAACCACTGTAAAGCGTGCCATCACTCGAAAGAACGCAGGCACCAACAGCAATATTATTATTTAAAGTATAAGCATTGCGAATTGCTTCCATTGCCATTCTTACCATTGTATCCATTATATCGTAATTCATTCATTTTCCTCCGTTCGTTATGATTTAAATCTGAAAGTCTTGTAAATTAACGTATATTTAATATTTGCCGTTAATTTACAAAATCCTCTTATTTATTAAAAAAACTTTTGATAGAATAAGTCAATTCATCAGCTCATTACATTTATTTTTGTAAAAGTCCTCAAAAATTTTTATCAGCTCTTTGTAAATCGCCTGCCTGTCACCTTCATGCAAAACATCAATAAAACTCCAGCGGTCAATCAGAACGGCGGCAACATGCCCTATCGTGTCAATGCAAAATTCGTTGCTTTCAATAGGCGCCAACAATACAATCGCCGTCTTAACAACTTCTCCGCTGTAACTAAATCCTTCGCCAAGCTGCAAAATTCCAATCGCAAGCGACGAAACAAAATTTGTCTTGCAATGCAGTAAAATCATATTATGACCGGAAAATAAAGTGCTGCCTTTATCTTCACGCTGCAAAAGTGCTTTAGCAATTTCGGTCTGACTTGTTTCAGACTCGCCGGTAATTTTTCCTGCCACTTCGCAAGCTTCAGTAATATTATTAACATTGACTCTTTCAAAATAACAGTGATTGAGTAAATTCAGAATCGCATTTGAATACTCATTCAATTTTGATAATGCCTCTGGAAATGATAATTTAGGTTCAATGGCGGCGGCACTGCTCAAAAATTTTTCATTTTGACTGAATAACTCACTTTCAATCTTTTGACGGTCTTCACGTGATAAACTGGTACCGACAACTACAACTTTGCAAGGCGGATTTGAAATCGGCACGGTTGAAATGACAAATTCAAAATCCATTGTGGCAACGTAATTGGGCGTTATCGTTAAAATTGGCACTTGATCCACGATCTTAATATTTTGAAATTGTGCTCGAATTTGACTTGTCAAAAGTCTGCTTGTTCCCATACCACTTGGACAAGCAACTACTACGCGGTGTACTGAATTTAAAAATAGTTCGCTATCTGACAAAGCTGCTCCTAAATGCATGGCAATATAAGCAATTTCTGATTCAGGTAATTTTTGTTCCAAATATTGTTCTAAATCACCGACGCATTTTTTTGTGAGTTCTATAAGTTCCGGATAATGTTTTTGCATTTCGGTCAACAGTGGATTGCGAATATCCATTTGCATTTTAAGTCGGCTGATTGATGGCGCTAAATGATTGACAAGACCGGCAAGCAAATTTTGATTTTTATTGATGTCTTTTCTGCCGGTTTCCTTAGACGCTGCCTTCATTATTGAGCGTGAAAGCTGTACCAGTCGAAAATCTTTCATCATCGAAATGCCTGCAAGATTTTCAGCGCTATAACGACTTCTGGCGCCGAGCAAATGCATTGTAATATAAGCAATTTCGTTGATAGGAACTTCTATTTTAAAAATCGACGAGATTTTTTTTGCTAGATTTTTTGTAAATTCAAATTCACGCTTACCCTTGAGTGCAGTTAAGGTACTTTCATCAATGCTTATCGTCTCATTGTTCTTGATTCGCTGCACCGTCAAAGAAATATGGACAATTAATCCAATGAAAGCGCTGTCAGAAAACTTATAACCGAGTTCAATTTCAAGCTCATGAACTATTTTATCAAGTTTTCGCCAAATATTTTCGCCGGAAAGTTTAAGCCAAAATTTAGACACCTGTTTTAATCTTTCATCTGTCTTTTCATTGAGATTATTTTGCAGCAATTCAAGCAATTCATTTTCGTCAATGTGCTTGTGAATATATTTGACGATTGCGCGGCGAAAATCTCTTTCATCACCCAGTAAACTGACGCCTAATCCAGGTTTTCTGAGGAGTTTTAAACCTTGATCTCTAAACCAAGTTTCTAATTTATCCAAGTCGTTGCTTATCGTCGAATCAGTCACATTGAGCAGCGATGACAGCACAAATAATTTAATTGGTTCCATACTTGAAAGCAAAGTGCTGATAATTATTGATTGCCTTTCTTTAGGTGTGTACTCTTTCTTGAGAGTTTTGCCGCCAATTTCGAGCAATGCAAATTTTTTGACGGCGCTGCCTCTAACAATTAAGCCTGCACCGGTTTTTTTCTCCAAATGCAGGCTGTATCTATTAAAAAGTTCTTCTACTTTCGGTAATTGTCTGGATATGGTTTTTGTACTTACATTTAAATTTTCTGCGATTTCACTTATAGTTTTAATTTCTTCGGATTCCAAAAGTATTTTTGCAATAAGAAATGTACGTTGCTCCAAAAGTTTTTCACTTCCTATTTACATCACATATAATCATATCAATATAAATTTTTTCCGCTGAAAATTTCAATCATTTCACGGCGCAAATTAGAAGAAATTTCAAGGCGTGTTTTAGGCGGTAATTCATGCACATCAGTATTAAAAAGATAATTCTGTAACTCTAACTCTTTAACCAACATTCGCGTATGAAATAAGTTAGCTTGATACATATTCACATCAACAGCGTCGTAGATATCCAAAATGTCTTCGCTGATAAACTCTTGAATCGAAGTCATTTTGCTATCCATGAAAAGTTTTTTGCCGGCAACGTCGCGTGTAAATCCTCTAACCCTGTAGTCCATTGTGATTATATCTGAGTCAAATTGTCCAATCAAATAATCCAAAGTCAGAAGCGGTGAAATTTCTCCGCAAGTTGAAACATCAATATCAACACGAAAAGTTGCCAAACTGGTTTCTGGGTGAAATTCAGGATAAGTGTGAACAGTAACGTGACTTTTATCCAAATGTGCCAATATTGTTTCAGATGTTGGAGTTTCTGAGTTAAAATCAGAAGAATCGTCTTTATGAGTTTCGCCTTTTGGACGTTTCTGACCTAATTCTATGGCAGCTTCCTCAGCAATCAGAATAGTGACACTTGCGCCTTGAGGATCATAATCTTGACTGGAAATGTTTAAAATTCTTGCACCAATCATTTCTGTAACTTTGGTCAGAATATTAGTCAGACGTTCTGAATTATACTGCTCATCGACATAGTGAATATAATCTTTCTGTTCACGATGCGTTTTTGCATAACATATATCATAAATGTTGAAGCTCAAGGCCTTCGTTAAATTATTAAAACCGTAGAGTTTCAGCTTACCTTCCAATTCCCAATCCTCCCAAAAAATTAATGCGTAATGCCCAATGCCTAATGCTTAATGAAAAGTAACCAAGTAGATATAATTATTTTTTCATTACGAATTACGCATTACGAATTACGCATTAAATAAAAATGGTGGAGACAAGGGGGATCGAACCCCTGACCTCAACGCTGCCAGCGTTGCGCTC
>CAJOHI010000028.1 GCA_905234365.1 uncultured Selenomonadaceae bacterium
TTAGTTATATTTTACTAAAACGTACAACCTAAGTCAACAAAAAATGCGCCTTACATCCCCAGCATTAAAATGCGGGGTCTTACGGCGCGAATGATAAATCCTGCTTCAGATGAAATTGAACATCATTACAAAAACGAAGACTGGAAAAATTATACAACGAAGGTACACGCTTTAAAATCTACTGCAAAAGTTATCGGCGCTGCAGAACTTTCCGAAAAGGCTAAAAGATTGGAAGATGCAGGAAATTCAGGCTATATTAACGAAATTTTGCAAGATACGAAACCTTTATTAAAACTCTACAAAAGTTATTCCGAAAAACTTAAACCGCTTATTAAAACTCAAGAAAACGATTTAGATAAACCACTTATCGACGAAAGTGAACTTGCCGAAGCATTTGAGACCATGAAAGAAATTGCCGCTTCGTTTGACTATGATTCTTTAACTTTTGTATTTCAATCGCTTGATGAATACAAATTGCCAAAGAATAAAGCCGAACTTTACAAAGAAATCAAAAATGCCGCCTCAAAACTTGACTGGGAAAAAATCAACGAATTACTTAATAATGATGATAAATAAATCTTGGAGGATTAATGCCATGATGAAATCATTGAACAATTTAACTTTTAGAGCAGTGATTGAATTTCTGATTTTGGCAGCAATTTTTATTGTCGTAGGTTATGCCGTCTACCATAAATTGGACTCAACGCTCAAAGAATCTCTTGAGGAATCTGTGGCCTTACAAGGTCAAACTATTGCCTTCGGTATGGAAAAACAATTTGTTGAAGAATTTAAAAAACTCGAATCTTGTGCAATTTTGGCTGAAGAAGGTAAAATTTCTTTCGACAATTTGATTGAATTATCATTGGTTGGAACGGCTGGTGAAGAATCTATGGGAATTTTGTCACGAAATGGCAGTACCATTGCCGGTTCACCTATGACAAGCGAAGAATTTGAACTATTTAAAAATGTTTTTGACGGTGAAAGAGCTATAAAATATCGCGTTGAATACGGCTTAATATTTGCAGTTCCAATAAAATTCGACGACGAAATTTATTTGCTTTACGACTGTTTTAATGACGATGCTACGCGAAATAGATTTAGCGCAATCAGTTATAATGGCGCCGGAACTTTAATATTTATAAACGGAAATCAATATAATGAAATGATGGTACTCGCAACTGACAGTAATAAAAAATTACTTGGTCCTGATGAAATGCGTAAAGGCTGGGATACTCTAAGAGAAAAGTACGATAAGAGTGACAGAAAATCAGAATCAATTTACTACGATTATAAGGGTCAAAGTTATTTTTTACACGCTACTGAAATATCTTCCAAATATGATATTGCCGTTTCCGGTTATGTACCTTGGCAAGCAGTCGCAGTCGGCATTGATTATATTTACATGGTTATGTTTGTGACTTTTATAATATTAATGATTATGCTGACTTTTGCTGTTCGTTATCTTCAAAAATCTCGTGAAGCAAAAATATTTGAACAAGAAAAAGCCATTGCGGATTCCGCGAACAAGGCTAAGAGTGAATTTTTGTCTAATATGAGTCATGAAATCAGAACACCGATTAACGCGATCATGGGCATGGACGAAATGATTATTCGCGAAAGCAAAGATAACAATATACTTGAATACGCTGAAAATTTACAAAACGCCGCAAGAAATTTATTAGGTCTCGTCAACGATATTTTGGACTTTTCAAAAATAGAAGCCGGCAAAATGGAAATTATTCCAGTTGAATATCATATCAGTTCAATGTTAAATGATTTAGTCAACATGGTTAAAAAACGTGCCGAGAAGAAAAACTTAAAATTTTATGTCAATGCCTCAACGGATATTCCAAGTGTTTTGTTTGGCGACGAGATCAGAATTAAACAAGTCATCACAAACATTTTAACTAATGCCGTCAAGTATACCGAAGAAGGCAGCGTCACGCTAAACGTCGGTGCTAAACCTATTGACGACGAAAAAATTTATCTTTGTGTCAGTGTCGTTGATACCGGAATTGGAATTAAACCGGAGGACATCAAAAAACTTTTCAGCGCTTTTGAACGCATTGAGGAAAAGCGTAACCGGACGATTGAAGGCACAGGTTTAGGCATGAATATTACCAAACGCCTTTTAACTTTAATGAATACCAAATTGCAAGTTTACAGTGTTTATGGTAAAGGCTCAACGTTTGCTTTTGAGGTTGAACAAAAAGTCATGAATCATGAACCGATTGGCAATTTCCAAGAAGATTATAAGCGCAGTCTCAATCAACATAAAGAGTATCACGAATCATTCATTGCACCGGACGCCAGAATTTTAGTTGTTGATGATACTGTAATGAATCTGACCGTTGTAAAAGGTTTATTGAAGCAAACAAAAATTAAAGTTGATACGGCGTTAAATGGTCCTGACTGCATAGCTATTGTCGCCAAGAATAAGTACGATATAATTTTTCTTGACCATAGGATGCCCGGCATGGACGGCATTGAAACTTTAAAAGTCATGAAGAAGTTGCCAAATAATCCAAACGCCAATACACCGGTAATCTCATTGACAGCAAATGCTATCAGTGGTGCTCGTGAACAATACATTGCCGCCGGATTTAATGACTATTTAACTAAACCGATAAATTTTTCACAGCTTGAAAAGTTGATTTTGGAATATTTGCCAAAAGAAAAAATCATGGTATCGGATAATTCTGCTGATTCTGAATCAAGCACTTCAAATTCTGAATTATCTTTACCGGAATGGCTGACAAAGATTGACGGTCTCAATGCAAATGAAGGCGTCGAGCATTGCGGCAGCGTTGATTCTTACCTTGATGCGTTGACAATTTTTGCCGAATCAATCAGAGCGGCTTCTGACGCGATCGAAGGATATTACAAGGCTGAAGATTGGAAAAATTATACGACTAAAGTTCATGCCTTAAAGTCAACCGCAAAAGTCATTGGCGCCGACGAACTCTCAGAAAAGGCAAAGCGTTTGGAAGATGCCGGCAATTCCGGATATTTTAACGAGATAAATCAAGATACGGATTCATTGCTGCAGCTCTATCGTTCATATTATGAAAAACTTTCTCCGTTAATTCAATCAAATGACGATGAAGACAAGCCGCTAATTACTGAATACGATTTAAATGAGGCTTTTGAAGCAATGAAAGATGCCGCCGCAACTTTTGACTACGACACATTGACATTCGTATTTGAATCATTAGACGAATATAAATTGCCGGAAGTTGAAGCCGAACTTTACAAAAAGATTAAAGCGGCAGCTTCAAAACTTGATTGGACAAAAATTAATGAACTTCTCAACGAAACGAAGTAACTTGACCATTATCAATAATTTTCGGAGTGATTTTCATGAACATGATTGAAAATATTGCAGCTCTGGCAATAAATTCGGAAGTCTCAGATTTACATTTAACTGTTGGACAGCGAGCATTTTTTAGAAAAGACGGCAATTTAATTTTTGCTTCCGAAGATTTTTTAAATTTAAGTGATATTGAAGAATTTTTAAATTCTATCCTTTCGGAAAAACAAAAAGTCCAATTTATACAACAACGTGAATTGGACTTTTCATGGAAATTTAAATCAAGGCGCTTTAGAATTAATGCTTATTTTCAACGTGAGCTGCCAGCTCTTGCCTTTCGTTTAATACCAGCCAAAATGCCGGAACTTAACGAAATTGGAGCGCCTACTGCTCTTTCAAATTTAGTCGCTTCAACACAAGGATTACTGCTTGTCACAGGACGTACCGGATCAGGCAAATCAACAACGCTTGCGGCATTTATCAACGCAATTTTAAAAAGGCGGACTTGTCATATTTTGACTCTTGAAGATCCTGTTGAGTTTGAGTATGTCAGCAAAAATTGCTTTATCAGTCAACGTGAACTTGGCAAAGATTTTCTGACTTTTTCGCAGGCTTTAAAAAGTGCGTTAAGAGAAATGCCGGACGTTTTACTGGTCGGTGAAATTCGTGACAGCGAAACGATGTCAATGACGCTGGAAGCTGCTGCTGCCGGAATTTTTGTTTTGGGAACTTTGCACACTTCAGGCGCTGCGGAAACGGCAATGCGCGTTGAATCAATGTTTGCAATAAATCAGCGCGATGCCATAAGAGATCAATTTGCTGATGTCTTTACCGGGATTTTCTCACAGCAACTCCTTCCGAAAGTCAACGGCGGAAGGATTAGTGCAACGGAAGTTCTTTTGGCAACTGCAGCTTCAAAAAATTTGATTCGTCAAGGAAAGTACGTTCAACTGCCGTCAATCATGTTAAGCGGAAAATCTCTTGGCATGCAGACAATGCAAAATGCGATTCAAAAATTAATTGAATCACACTTAATTAAAGTTTAAAAAAACGGCTTCATCTTTTTAACAACAAAGTCGTTTTTTTATTTTAAATTATTATACTGCTTAAAAATTTGCTTTAGATATAACCAAAAATTAAAATGTCGCTGCCAATCATTTCAGTGTGAATATTTTTAAGTGTAACAGCTTCGTTTAGTTGCTGAAAACCTTCGCCTTCAACGGCAGTTAAGGCTTCTTGACCACCAATTAACTTTGGCGCAATGAAAGCATAAACTTTATCGACTAGACTTTCACGAAGCATTGAAAAATTCAATGTACCGCCGCCTTCAACGAATATAGAAATAATTTCACGTTTCGCCAATTCATTCATAAGAGTTGATAAATCGACTTTTGTGCCGTCACCTGCAACGATAATTTCAACACCTAATTTTTTGAGCGCATCGACTTTTTCAGCCGGTGCATTTTTTGTCACAGCAATTATAGTCAATGCTTGATTGTCAGTCACAACTTTTGAAATTAATGGCGTTCGTGCGTTGCTGTCAACAATAACTCTGACAGGATTCTTGCCGCCGGTCTCAAGTCTCGTTGTCAATGAAGGATTATCAGCAAGTACCGTACCGATTCCAACTAAGATAGCATCGTGAACATCTCGCAATTCGTGAACTTTTTTACGTGATTCATCACAAGTTATCCATTTTGATTGACCGATTGAAGTAGCAATTTTTCCGTCGAGACTCATTGCGGTTTTAAGTGTAACAAACGGTCTTCCAGTAGTTATCCATTTTAAAAAATTTTCGTTGAGTTTACGAGCTTCACTTTCAAGGACGCCGACTTCAACTTCGATACCTGCGTTTTTAAGAATTTCAAAACCTTGACCGGCAACTTTAGGATTAGGATCACTCATTGCCGCAACGACTCGTTTAATTCCTGATTCGACGATTGCATTTGCACAAGGTGGCGTTCTTCCAAAATGCGAACAAGGTTCTAAAGTCACATAGAGTGTTGATCCATAGGCTAAATCACCTGCCATTTTAAGCGCATGAATTTCGGCATGTGGTGTTCCGGCTCTGCGATGCCAGCCTTCAGCAATGATTCGATTATCACGAACAATAACGGCACCAACCATTGGATTCGGAGAAGTGCGACCTTTCGCATTTGCCGCAATTTTCAACGCTTCACGCATATAAATTTCATCTGTCATAATTTTTATTCCTTATTTCAAGAAGCCTTTAAATCGTCTTTGTCGGCATCTTCAATATATTTTTTTGCGATGTCAATAATTTGCGCCTTAATTTCCATTAAGTTGCCATTTTTGACTTGAGCACCGGCTACATTTTGATGACCGCCGCCACCAAATTTTTCGCAAATAACTTGTACGTTAAGTTCACCTGTCGACCTTGCACTAATTCCGACAATATCACTCTTGAGTTGAAAGCAGACGATACTCATTCGTACATTTTCGATTTTTAAGAGGCCGTCTGCAGTTTGTGCAGCAATAACTTGCACATTAGGTATAACTTTATCAATGTAAGAAATAATAAAGCCGCCTTCATAATATTCGGAACGTGCTTTTGCAAGTGCAAGTGCAACCGTCGTCTCGTAGTCAGATTTAAAAATCTCGCGAACAACAACAGGATCGGCGCCACTGCGTCTGAGATAACTTGCAGCGTCAAAAGTTCTTGCACCGGCTTGTACTGCAAAGTGCTTTGTATCAACGACGATTCCAGAATAAAGCGCAGTTGCGTCAAATCTCGACATATTAACTTCATCATCAAAATACATCAAAAGTTCTGTGACCAATTCACTGGCAGAACTTGACGACGGCTCCAAATAAACCATAAGCGGATTTTTAATAAAATTTTCACTGCGTCTGTGATGATCAATAACAATTACATGACTAATCCGCTCTAACAATGAAGGTGCTGCAACTAAATATGGAATGTGAGTATCAACGACGAATAGCAGCGGAGCGATTGACGAACCTGTTACAAGCTCGGAGGATTTAATAAAAATGTCTTCATACTCCGGCTTAGATTTAATTATGTCAACAAGTTTGTCAATACCTTCGTTCATATCGCTAAGGACAATGTGGAACGGTTTTTTCATAATTCTTGCCATAACGGAAACACCAATAGCCGCACCAAAACAATCAAAGTCTTCATTGTGATGACCCATAATAAAAATTTCGTCAGCATTTTCCATTGCCTCACGAATCGCATGAGCAACTACACGCGCTTTAACCCTTGTATGTTTTTCAACAGCCTTTGCTCTGCCGCCAAAAAATTGAGATTTGCCGTCAATTTTCATTGCAACTTGATCTCCACCGCGTCCAAGTGCCAAATCTAAACCTTTTTGAGCTTCAACGCCTAATTCCGTTAAAGATTGTTCAACAGAAGGTTTATTTGCAATCGCAACACCCATTGACAAAGTAACCGGCAATTTATTTTTACCAGACAGTTGGCGCATTTTGTCGAGTATATCAAATTTTTCGGACATTGCCTTGTCAAGTTTTCTACGCTCCAAAACTATAACGTATAAATCTTCAGAAACTTTACGCATAAAACCGGAAAGAGAATTAATCCACGTGTCCAAAGTTTCATTTACGGAAAGCATTAGCGAAGTCTTTTCAGCTTCACTCAATCCTTGAGTAATTTCGTCGTAATTGTCAATTTGAGCGTAAATTATAACCGTTCTGCTGTTTAGGTATTCAATTTTTAACTTTTCATGAGAAGTAATTTCCTGAACATAAAGTGCCGTAAGAGTTTGATAATCGCCTTTTGGCTTTAATATTGTGTGCCGAACCTTAAAAAACTTATCACCACTCGGAAAAATATATTCGCCATCGGTAGTAAAAATTTTTTCATTAAAAAGACCAGGCCAAAATTCACTTATTTGCATACCATTTTCAGGATTTTTTTCAGCATAATCACGAGTGCGTTTGTTGCACCATTCAAGTTGACCATCTTCATTGACAATCAAAATAGCTTGAGGCAAATTTTTTAAAGCGTAATGTACGGTTTCATTAAAACTGCCGACTACGTTTTTACAATAATCTTCAAATCGCTTTTTTCGATCAACGCAGCGTTCATGAGCAAAGAACGCAAGCACAAGCCACAAAACGAACGCAGCAAACGCTAAGGCACGATTATATGGATACAACAAGCCGATTAATACCAGCATGATGACGAGATGAACCGTCAAATCTATCCAAGCTGAAAGATTTCGCGGCAATAAAACCACTTCCTAATAAAATAAATTTTTCGTACCATTATCTGCAACTACATTCATTGGTAATTTTTCCGCTCATACATCTAAGCAGAATAAGCGGAGTCTAAAGCCGTTCTTATTGAGTGAATTAAACTCATTGCTTCATCAAATTTACCTTCAGCAAGACGTTTGACTACAGCGCTGCCAACAATTACGCCATCAACTTTTTCGGCTGCCTTGACTGCCGCTTCCGGTGAACCTATTCCAAAACCAACCATCATTGCCGTGTCAGTAAATTCTCTTGCCTTTGATGCAACTTCGCCAATTTGTGTAAAATCTAATTCTTTGACACCGGTTACGCCGAGATTTGACACGCAATATACAAAACCGTTTGCCTCTTTACAGGTTGAAGCCATTCGCTCAGGTGTTGTCAATGGCGTAATAAATTCAATTAAGTGAATGCCTTTACGTTTTGCTGATGCTCTCATTTGTACGCTTTCTTCATGTGGTACGTCAGGCACAATCAAACCGTCCATTCCTGCAATTTTCGCTTCTGTCACGTAACGCTCAAAACCATTATAATCTAAACCATATTTATAACCGTAACTCATCAAAGAATTAATATAACCCATACCAATCAATGGCGCTTGTGTTGAGCGACGAAGTTCTTTAACAATACTTAAAACTTTTCCTGGCGACATTCTATTTTTTAACGCCAAAGAACTTGAGGCTTGAATTACAGGACCGTCAGCAAGCGGATCTGAAAAAGGTATTCCTATTTCAATGATGTCGGCACCTGCTTTAATTGCTTCTAAAATAGCGCGTTTGCTCGTCTCAACGTCCGGTGCGCCTGCCGTTATATATATGTTCAACGCTTTTCTGCCTTTACTTTTTAGTGCAGCCAACGCATTTTCTAACCTTGTCATAATTGCCTCCAAAATATTATTGCTTATTTAGAATTTCTGCAACGTGTGCAACGTCTTTATCACCACGACCACTGAGACAAACAACCACAAAATCATCTTCTCTGGCCTGCGGCATTAATTTATCAAGATAAGCTATTGCATGAGCACTTTCCATTGCAGGAACTATACCTTCGAGTCTTGAAAGGCGCTTAAAGCCTTCTAATGCTTCCGAATCAGTTACCGAATCATAAAAAGCAAATTTTTCATCTCTAAAGAATGAATGTTCAGGACCAACACCTGGATAATCTAAACCTGCGCTGACAGAATACGCTTCAATGACTTGACCTTCTTGAGTTTGCAGCAGATAAGAATAAGCGCCATGTAATACACCTGGACGACCGCGTCCGCTCAAAGTTTTTGCATTTTCCGTATGAGATTTACCACCTGCCTCAACGCCGATTAATTTAACGCGCTTTTCTTCCAAAAATTCGTAGAAAGTTCCAATAGCATTTGAGCCGCCGCCAACACAAGCTATTACATAAGATGGCAAGCGTCCATAATCTTTAATACATTGCGCTCTGATTTCGCGGCCAATGCACTTTTGAAAATCTCTAACCATTGTTGGATATGGATGAGGTCCAACGCAGGAACCAATCAAGTAATATGTATCCTCAATATTTGTTGCCCAATATCGAATCGCTTCGCTGGTTGCATCTTTGAGAGTTCCGGTGCCGCTTTCGACGCCTTGAACCTTTGCGCCTAAAAGTTCCATTCTGAATACATTTAATTTTTGGCGCCGCATATCTTCAACGCCCATGAATACAATGCATTCCATACCGAAAAGCGCCGCAACAGTCGCAGATGCCACACCATGTTGACCTGCGCCGGTTTCAGCAACAATTTTTGTCTTGCCCATGCGTTTGGCTAAAAGCGCTTGTCCGAGAGCATTATTAATTTTGTGCGCGCCTGTATGAAGTAAATCTTCACGCTTTAAAAAAATTTTACCGCGTCCGTAATACTCTGACAATTTTTTAGCTTCATATAGCAATGTTGGGCGACCTGCATAAGTTTTTAAATAATGTTTAAATTCGCTTTGAAATTCTCTGTCTTCGCGTGCTGCCTCATAAGCTGCTTCAGTTTCTTGCAGTGCCGGCATTACAATTTCAGGTACATATTGTCCTCCGTATCTTCCAAATCGTTTGTCCATTAATATTCCTCCTATTAAAACTATATCAATTTTTGCTCAATTAACTTTTTGAGTTTTGTTGAAGAAGTCGATTGAGTATATGGAAAGAAAACTAATTCTGCACCGTGACGCTCTAAAAATTCTTTGTTATCGAGCCAATCACTGTTATTTATATAATCACTTCCAGAGAATTGTACATCAAAATGGTGCAATTTCCAAGCCTCTTTGGTTCCACCATAAGAAAACGGAATGCTTACAACTTCATCAACATAGCGGCAAGATTTAATCATTTCGACACGTTCGTCAAACGGCACAAACGGTTCAACGCCTTTATGAATCCTGACGCCTTCATCAGTCACGACGCCGACAATTAAATAATCGCATTGTTCCTTAGCACGCTTAAACATGTTAAGGTGTCCGATATGATACAAATCGAATACACCGGCAATGTAACCAACGTGATATTTTTTCTTTGACTTAACTTCATCAACAACGGCAGGATTTTTATCAACAATAGGTTTGCGCTTTCTTGGGTAATTGTTATTTGGATCGTAAATGCTATAATCTAATATCCCAAGACTTTCCAACTGCCTTATAACAGAAGTATATTTTTTTATACAAACAATAACCTTGTATTCACCGGCCTTGATATCTTTTAACATTTCTGGTGATTTAATTTCAATTCCGTTAAGTTTTTGATTCCATCTTTCTTGATTATTATCCAAAATGGCATCAATTTTATAATCCATTGCGTAAAGTTCTATAAATCGCTTAGTATAATTTCCAGAACCAAACAAAATTAATTTGCGCGTGTCAGCATTTTTAAATATATCAATAAATATTCGCTGATATGCTTCGGTTGAGAAGTTAAGTCTTTGACGATTAGCACTAATAGTAAGATTATTCCTTCGTATTTTTTCGTGGTATTTTTTTAATTCTTCTTCCTTACGAAGCTCTTTAAGAAAATCCAACTCCATTTTAATCCATTTATTTTTTTCAGCGAGCAAACCATACCTCTCATAAAGTTCTTCACGAGGCAAAAATCTATTCAATTCAACATTTCCAACATAAAGCGTCGTAATTACTCTGGCCAAAATAACGTTAAGTGGACAATTTTTAATAAAAAATTCTTGGTCGTAAAACACAAATTTGCCATCAATATAAAAACTGTTTAATGGAATCAAATCAATATAACCTTTTTTTAAAATAATTCCGTTAGCACTATCCGTTTCTAAAACATCTGAAGAAGACAATATATAGTCACGAAATTTATCCATTTCTTGAAGGAATTTTTTCTTGTCTTCACTCAAAATACGCTTTAAATAAATTTGACCAACCTCTGATTTAATATAAGGCATAACGTAACGATCTCCTAAAAGTTCGCCTTCAATGACAGGAACACCACGCAATTTTAAATCCAAAATATTTTCGGAAAGATTTTTAATTCTACTAACTCCTTCAGGATATAAGGCTTTCTTTTCAACCGTTCCATTTTCGTGAATTATTGTCAGCAGTGCATCATTTCTGCCGCGTTCAATCGAACAGGTCACATGTAAAATATCAGAAAAACTATTTGTAAGTGGACAATCAATAAAATAAGCATTCGCCATTTTATGAAACATTCCATTTTCAGCCAATGGTAAATATAATTTTTCTTCAACCAAAAAAACCGTATCAGGCTGATTATAAGTTGGAAATATTCGATTTGCTAAATCTTCATTCGGCAAATAATTTTCCACATAAATTAAAGAAGCATTTGATAAATCCGTCAAAACTGAAAAAAATTTAAAGTTTTCAAAACCTGCACTATTAAGGAGCTTTTTTATCTCGATCTTGCTGTACATTCTGCCGTTGAATTTATCTTCTTTATTTGCATAAGATTGATAGTAATCTTCAATGCTGTCAAAATTTCGTTGAGTATACGGATCCCTATCGCCACAAAAATAACGAATACCAAAACGATTATTCATACCGAGCAAAAGACGACCGTTTGACTTTAAAAGAGTCTTCAACTTTTTGAGAGCATCAATCGGTTTTTCCTGTTTTTCAATGTCAGCAACGGAAATAATATAATCAAATTGCTTTTGATGACTTTGTAGCCAAATATCTTGAAAGACTTCTTCTGACGATACATTTGAAATTTTTATGTTATCTAAATCAACATTACTATTACCAATAAATAATAATGAGCTATTTGGGCTGAAATTGTACCATCTCCACAAACTTGTATGAATTTCATTGATTAAGATTTCTGAGTTTTCCATATAAAACTCCATTCCGCCGCAGTCGCAACAGCATAAATAATTATAAAAATGTAGTGCACGACTTAATCTCCTAATATAATTTAGAGACACACTACAAAACACGATTGAAGAAATTGAAGACTATTTTATAAAAAAGTTTGTTCAAATTTTTAATGACTCTTTATATAATGAACGTAAAGTTGTAGGATTTTTGTAAATTTCTTCTGAAATATCCTTTGCAAAAATTCTTTCTTGGTTTACACCTAACTTTAATAACTGTTGCTGAATTTCATATTTGTGTGACTTGTTTGATATAAAAAAATGTGTTTGTTTGTAAGTTTTAACGGCTTCATTTGGTGATAAAATTTCTAAATCATAAATTTTGGTACCTTGTTTTTTAGACGAATTATCACAAAAAGCATTTACTTTTATATTAAACATTCTAAATATACTGCCAATAGCCTTTCCCCATGCACCGCACCCAAAAATAATCCACTCGCGATTTTTGAATTGTTCAATGGTGTTCATTGTAATTTTTGTATGATAATCTAAACTATTTTGGTAATATTGAAATAATGAATAGCCGCCTTCATTTAAAAATATTTTTAAGCCTTCCCAATCATATTCTGAAAAATTAGATTTACTTAAAATTTTGTTATCAATGGCATAATTGAGCTTTTTTTTGAGCCAGATAATACTTTCTGATGCTTCCGTCCAAAAGACACCTTCACAAGACATATAATCAAAACGATTTAACAAATGATGTGCCATTTTTCGATAAAAAATATATCGCCAACCTTCAGAAAGATTTTCCAGAAGATTTTCCAACGCAGAATATTCATTTTTAACGAAATTTAAACTTTTATGATTATAAGACGAAGCCAGCATATCACCTTGTCGATAATAGTAGACGATTTTATTTAAATAAATTGCCTTTTCAGAATTAGAAATCAGTTTAAATAAAACTCCTATATCTTGAAAAGCAGCTCCGGGCGATTCAAGAAATTTGAACTTTTGAAAATATTCTCGACGATAAAGACCATTCCAAATGAAATTATCACTGATAAACAACCAAGGATAACGTTTGGGATTTACTACAACTTTATTTTTAATATCCCAATCAAGACAAGTTTTATACTCTCTTTGAAATTTGAAATTTCCTTGATCGAAAAAGGCAATCGCTTTTCCCTTTATATAATCGGCATCAGTATTCACAATTTCACGGTATAACATATCGAAAGCATTTTTTTCAATGTAATCATCAGTTTCAACAATTCCAATATATTCACCTTGAGCAATATTTGCTGCAATATTCATTTGATATCCATAACTTTTTTTGTCGGAATTAATAAGTTTGATCCGCTCATCTTTTGATTTAAATTCTTTTATGATGTTTAATGTATTATCAGTTGATCCGGCATCAACGACTATAATTTCAATATCTTTGAGTGTTTGGTTGACAACGCTGTCAAGACAGTTTGAAATATACTTTTCTACATTCAAACATGGCATAATAACCGAGACTTTAAACATAACATTACTCCATTAAATCAACGCTTTACGTAAATTATTTGTCATCAATATGATATTTTTGTAACCTTTACTTTGTAAATCGTATAAAATTTTATATTGATTCGATTCTGTAATTGAAATTAATATGACATCTTGAATTTTATCAATATTCGATTCATCAAGAGGAGCAACCGGAACATTAAAAATACTTTCAGGATTGTTGCTCATATTTGAAACGGCAATACCTTTGATATTTAATTTCCATTGCAACAATTTAAACAAGATTGAGATTGCAGCTTGTCCGGCACCGTAAAGATATATGTTACGAAAATCTTTTATTCTCAAGAAAAAATCACTTCGATAGGCATTTATGATTTGCATTTCATCAAATTTTCTATAAAAAAATTTTTCTTTATCATTCAACAACTCTTGAACATTTTGCCAACTATCTTCATTCCAGTAAACTTTATCTAAATATCCAGCGGCATTGTCTTTTTTAAATTCTTCATGCATGCGTTGAAAAAATTCAAACTTAAAATTATTATCAATACGACTAAAATGAAATTCACATCTTTTAAATTTTATCATGGATTCAAATATATATCTAAACGGTTTTTTAAGTTCTGGACGTTGAGATAAAAATTTTTCTATTGCGTCAAATTCATTGAATATAGCGTAAACTTTTGCTTTTGATCTCATTGAAGCATTTGGATTATCAACGCGATAATTTACGAAAGCATCTTTAATGAGCAGCACTCTATCTGAACAAGAAAGCGCTTTAAAATAAAATGAAACGTCTTGATAAGAAGCGCCTGGTGTCTCTGTAAATAAAATATCGTTTTTAAGCAACAAATCATGTTTATAAATTGCGCTCCAAATTGCTATTTGACGCGAAAATAAATCATAATTTTCAATTTTAGGCGAAAAAACTTTTTCATACGGTTCTTCTTTGAGTATTTCCATAAATTTTGAGTAATTGTCCGCAATTTCCCAATGATTTGATCTTACAATTTCAGCATCAACAGATTTTGCTTTGTTATAAAGAACCTCAAACATATTTAAATCCGCAAAATCATCACTTTCAATTATGCCGATATACTCACCTTCAGCGATTTTTAATCCGCAATTCATCGAATGACCATAGCCGGTATTTTTTTTGTCGATAATTTTAACTCGGCTATCCCTATCCGCAAATTCTTTTATGATTGACAATGAATTATCCGTCGAACCGTCATTGATACAAATAATTTCAATGTCTTTAAGTGTCTGATTAACAACACTTTCTAAACACTGTCTGAGATATTTTTCAACATTATAAATCGGAATTAAAATCGAAACTTTATACATAAAATGTCCTCCATTAAATGGATTTTCTCAAAAGTCATAAATCATTATTTAATAATCCAAGAATAAATTTAGCAGCACGCTCACTAGCATGACCGTCTTCATGCACGCCGTACTTATCCAGAAAAGCTTTAACATTTCGCTTATATTCGACTTCATTAAAGAATTTTATCTGTTCAGCTAATTCTTCATTTGTAGTAGAAATTGGAAATGGTAACGAATTATAATCTATCAAAAGTTCACGATCATTTTTTTCATAAGTATTTTTATCCGGTGCATAAAGAAAAACCGGTTTCATTACATAGGCTTGTTCAAAAATTATACTGGAAAAATCAGACAATAAAACATCACACGCAGCAAGCAATTCTTGACTATCATCATAATTACTTACGTCTATTACATAATCAGGATATTCAATTTGAGTTGAATTAATCTTTATAAATGGATGTAGTCTTAAAAATATTTTCCATTTACCTTTCCATTTTTGTTTCAGTGCTTGTAAAAGTATATCAAAATCTAAACCTTGCCATTTAAACATAAAAAATTTTTTTTCTTTATGTGCTCGAAAAGTTGGAGCATACATTAGGATTTTTTCATCATTTGATATATTAAATTGTTTGAAAACTTTTTTTCTGTATTCTTCAGGTTCAAATAAAATATCACTTCTCGGAGAACCATACCTTAAAAATTTTCCATGAAAATTAAATCCACTACGACAAGATTTTTCATCTAATTCACTGCCAGATATAACATAATCCATTAATGCGCCATTTTTTCGCATTCCTTCAAAATCTACATTTTGCATGCTGTCCAAAGAAAATTTTTTTAATGTAATACTTCCCCAATGTTTTGTTTGAATGTAAATTTGACCTTCACGTTTTATTATAGGCAATAAAAATATTGAATTATAAATCCAGACTTTTGCGGTTTCCAACTCATAAATATAACGTTTTACATTTCTTTCATTTATAGTTCTAACATTATCAGGTATATTTATAGATAAATTATTATTTATAATCCAAACGATATCCAGATTTTTATTCAATTTTAATAACTGTTTAGTTATATATTTTCCATGATCTATGTATGTTGCCATATAAATTATGATTTTATTTGATTGAACTGGGTATTTTGAAACGCACTCTTTAGCGTAATTGCTAATGTAGGTTTCTTCCGTTTCAAATGATAGATTATTTTTTTTCATCTGCTCTCTATAATTATATTCCATGTTCAATATACTAAAATAGCAATGGAAACCTTGTTCATCTAATTCAGTAGCAATTTCTTCGTAATATCTATTGCTTGAAATCAATATAACAACATCATTAGCCGAATAATTTTCCAAAATTTTTTTTGGTGAAATTACAATGTTTTCAGAATCTTTAAAATCCGAAACATCAAGAATATCACTCAATAAATGTCCTTGTTTGCTTACATCATTATCAATAGCGGCAACGATAGAAATATTTTTACTACATCTCATTGACAAATATATTGACAAAGCACTTATTCCGTAAAGAATTAATTTCTTATTTTTGCATTCTGTTTCAAAATCCTGCCAAGTTTTATTAATAATTTTCAAGTTGTTTGTTTTGTGCATGTTTTTTATGATAAAACTATCCACTCGATCCATTTTATCCTACCTACTTTTAAGTAAATCATTTATTATAAATTTGGCTGTACGTTCACTTGCATGACCATCTTCATGAACAGAGTATTTTTTTAAAAAATTTTTGACAGCTTGTTGATAATTTTCTTCGTTGAAATTTACAATTTGCTTTGATAATTCTTGATTGGTCATTGAAATCGGAAATGGCAGCGAATCATAATCTATTAAAAAATCATGAATTTGGTTAATATATTCGATCTTGTCCGGTGCATACAAAAATATCGGCTTTGCAACATAAGATGCCTCAAAAATTATACTCGAATAATCTGAAATTAAAATATCTGACGCAGCTATAAGTTCTTGAGCATCTCCATAACCACTGACATCTATAACAAAATCCGGCTTTTCAATCCAGCGCGATCTTGTCCTAACTGTTGGGTGGAGTCGCAAAAAAATTTTCCAATTACCTGTCCAACGCTGCTTTAATGAAGTCAAGAGCATATCAAAATTTAATCCTTGCCATTTGAAGTCTGTATAATTTTTATCTGCACTGTGAAATCGACGAGTTGGGGCATAAAGCAAAATTCGCTCATCAGGCGCTAAATTAAAATGCTTGTAAATTTTCGCCTTACATTCATCTTGACGAAAGATTATATCACTTCTCGACGAACCGAATCGCAAAAATTGACCCTCAAAATTAAATGCCTTTCTGCAGGAATCCTCGTCAAATTCGCTGCCGGTTATTATATAGTCAATCCATTTATCATGTATATTCGCTGCTTCGGAATGTTTTTCTGCTTTATATGAAGCAAATTTTTTTAAAGTGAGACTTCCCCAATGCTTTGTTTGAATATAAATCTGACTTTCACGTTTTATTAGATATGTTGGAACCTTGACGGAATAAATCCAAATTTTTGCCGTCTCTAATGCCTTGATATATTGCCGCCACTTTTCAATTTGAACGAGTTTGACACCTGCAGGCGCTTCGATTGAGGTACGATTTACCAGCCAAACAATATTAATTTTCCTGCCAAGTGATTTATTTAATCTTAACAAACTTTCGGTTATGTACTTGCCGTGATCTAAGTAATTATCCATAAAAAATACCACTTTATCGGCTTCAACAGGATATTTTTCAACGCAGTATTTGACATATTTATTTATTAAGTCTTTCTCAGTTTCAAACGGCAAACTTTGACTTATCATGTATTCACGATAATGATACTCAAGATTCAATATACTGAAATAGCAATGAAAGCCTTTATTATCTAAATCTGCTGCAATTTCTTCGTAATATCTTTGACTCGAAATTAAAATTACTGTTTCTTCCGGTTGATATTGCTGTAGAATTGACTTTTGACAAATTTTAGCATTTTTTGAGTCTTGCAAATCTTCATTATCGAAAAAGTCACCGAGTTTAAATCCTTGCTTTTCTGCGTCATTGTCAATAGCTGCATTTATTAAAATTCGATCTTGACATCTAATCCACAAATATCTTAAAAGATTACCTATGCCGTATAAAATGACCTTCTTGCCTTTACAAGCCAACTCAAAATCATGCCACATCTTGCCAACGATTGCAGGATTTTTTGTAATGTGCATGCCTTTTTGAATGCAATATTCAATTCGATCCAAAAAACAACTCTCCAATCAAGACAGTAATTTAACAATAAATTCAGCGGATCTTTCACTTGCGTGGCCGTCCTCATGCACATCATATTTATCCAAAAAAGACTTAACGCGGCATTTATAATCAGATTCGTCAAAATTTTTTATTTGTGTTGATAATTCTTCGTTTGTCGTTGAAATTGGAAATGGCAAGGAACTATAATCAATTAAAAGTTCAAAATTTTTTTGCTCGTATAAATTCTTGTCCGGCGCAAATAAAAATACAGGTTTCAATACATAAGCCGGTTCAAATACAATACTAGAAAAATCGGAAATTACGACTTCTGATGAGGCAACGAGTTCTTGACTGTCCTCATAATTACTGACATCTATTACAAAATCAGGCTGTTTAATTTGATTAGACCTCATTCTGACAAGAGGATGGAGTCGCAAAAAAATTTTCCATATGCCAGACCAACGCTGCTGCAAGGAGTTTAAAAGAATTTCAAAATCCAGACCTTGCCATTTTAAATCTGGATTAGAACCCCTAGTATCTCGAAACCTATATGTAGGCGCATAAAGTAAAATTTTTTCATCAGAGTTTAATTTAAATTTCTCATAAATCTTTTTTTTGCATTGTTTAGGTTTAAATAAAATATCACTTCTTGGCGATCCAAAACGCAAAAATGCTCCATTGAAGTTAAATCCGCGACGACAAGAATTTTCATCAAATTCACTGCCGGTTATTATGTAGTCCAGTAATTTTGCATTCAATTCGTAAATTTCTTTCTTGGATTCATTCGCCACGTCATCTAAATAGAATTTTTTTAATGTAATGCTGCTCCAATGCTTCGTTTGAATGTAAACTTGTTCCTTACGTTTGACAGGAGTTATTCTGATCGGAACACCATAAACCCAAACCTTAGCCGTCTCAATTTCATAAATATATTGCTTCCATTTGCCTTCGTATACAGTCCTTACACCTTTTGGAACCTCAACAGACGGTTTATTCATAATCCAAACTATGTCAAAGTTTTTATTCATTGATAGTAATTGTTCGGTTATATACTTGCAATGATCAGAATATATTCCCATGCCACAAAAAATTATTTTATTATTTTGAACAGGATAGGTTGCAACACATTTTTTAGCATAATCGTAAATATAATCTTCTTCTGTACGCAATGGAAGATTTTTAACTTGCAAATATTCCCTATAATAACATTCAAGATTCAAAGTGCTGAAATAGCAGTAAAAATTTTGTGAATCCAATTCAGTGGCAATTTCTTCGTAATATCTCAAACTCGAAATTAATATAACAACTTCATCTGCATTGTAATTTGCTAGAAATTTCTTTGATTTAATTACAATGTCTTTTGCAGATTTCAAGTTTTCATCATCGAAAAACTCATTAAGCTTATGACCTTGTTTAGCTGTATCGTTATCAATAGCGGCAATTATCTCAATTTTTTGATTACATCTTAGCCACAAAACATTTATAAGTTCGCTGATTCCGTAAAGAATTACTTTTTTATTTTGACAGGCTGTCTCAAAATCGCGCCAAATTTTACCGGCAATTTTAGGATTTTTTGTAATATGCAATTTTTTTGAAATGTAAGTATCTATAGAATACATTTATAATACCTCTCAAAAACTAATCCTTATATTGCGAAAAATATTCTTCTCTTAACTCTAAAATTTCATCAATCGCCTGTTCAATTTCGCAAATGCTGTTGGTCTTATAACTGACATAAATTGAACACATTATATAAGCCACGTAAAATATTTCTTCAACGGATCTTATTTTTGTACGACGAGGACATTTAAGCCGCTCATTTGCCGCATTCCAACCGGCATAAAACGGCATTCCAAATACATGAACTTCTTTGCCGCACATCAACGCCTCAAAACCCATTTGACTTGTACATACATAAACTTTATCAACTTGCTCAAGAAGTGAAATTGGATTTATCCCAAAACTGATTTTATAAACGTTGTCCTGTTCAAATTTCATATCAGTAAAGTATCCTTTTGTGACATTGCCTTCGGGATGAGTTTTAACCAATATATCAGCGTCAGGATTTTCTTTAATTGCGGCTTCAAGCATGTCAGTAAAAGTCTGCTCATTCGCCCAGCCGTAATTAATTGATTGATCCGCAAAAACTTGATCCACAACTAATACTTTTTTACGTTCAGGATTGCCAACATTTAATTTTATAATCGGTTGATGATTATATTTTGACAATTTATTGATCTTGATAATATTTATTAATTTAGCTGCTCTTTTTAACTGTTCCTGCGATAATTGAAAGTCAGAATTTAAAATGGCTTCCATATTTGAAACACCCATAGCATTTATATATAAACCTTTGTCGTCAATTATCGTCGAATGGCTTTGAACGTATTTTAAATCTAATCCAAGCATATTTTTATTGGCAATGCCATATATAAGTCCGTCTTCACCAAATATTCTAGGAATACCCTCAATTTCAGCTTTCATGATTAATCGCTCAACAGCAAAATTGAAAGTCAATCCATAAGAAATTAACAAATCTGTCTGATCCGGAAAATTCCCAATAGCAACGGACGGTATTTTTTTATTAAAAATAATTTCGTAAACTTGCGTTAAAGATTTATTAGATATGGAAGAAAATACAGGATTTTTTACCTTTGCAAAACGCTCTTGCCAATTAGTTGTAATGTTTCTTGAAGTTTGATTAAGATAACGAAATTTAAT
>CAJOHI010000029.1 GCA_905234365.1 uncultured Selenomonadaceae bacterium
GTTATCAGAACACTGTCACCGGCTTTGAGTTTTCTGGAATCCTCCTCAGTGAATGGCGTTGTAATTTTAATACTTTCAGCCATCATTATCACTCCTAACGCATAATTTAGATTAAAAATTTTTGTTTTATCATATTCGAAGATACGCCTACTTCGAAATGAAGTCTAGATGATAAATTCTTTTTATAATTTCGTTAAACCTTGCTAAAAATCCTTCACAGAATTGAAGAATCAAAAAAAATTTGTGCAAATCTCATAATTTACACAAATAATTCGACAATATTTAGATTATATTAGAATTGCTCATGCTTTGTTGAATTTATCTTTGCCATTCTTGCAGATAGGACAATGCCAATTCTCAGGTAAATCTTCAAACTTAGTGCCAGGTGCAATACCATTTTTCGGATCACCTTTTGACGGATCGTAAACATAACCGCAAATTGAGCAGATATATTTTCCTGTAGCAGTCTTTACAACAGTCTCTTTTGGTGGAATAGATTCCGGCATTTCGTTGAGGTTGACGACTTTTTTATTTTCAAGGTTCTCATAGCCAAGCGGCGTATGTGTCGAGAGATAAACCGTCTTGTTATTGTTGATAAACTCACGAACTTTATTAAGTGTATCACGTGCTGCAACTTTATCTTCGGTCGCAATCGAAAGTTTATTCATATAAAGCGCTTCATCAGTATAAGTAACATCGCCGTGAATAATATAATGCAAATCGTCAATTTCAACAATTATAATGCTGTTACCGGTTGTGTGTCCAGGTGCAAAGATATAATAAATGCCGTCTGTAATTTTTTGACACTTATCAAAATTTTTATATGCACCGTCCGTGAAATCAACTCTAATAACATTATCGCCGTTTAATTCCATTGCGTCAGCTTCAATTCTTGAAATGTAAATTTTTGCATTAGGAAAACTCCTCAACTCACCGGTATGATCCGGGTGTTTATGAGTTACAAGGATTTTAGTCACTTGCTCCGGCTGATAACCAAGCTCTTTTAAAGCAGAGACATAATCCTTAATGCGTGAACCGATATAGATTTGTGTTTTCTCATCTGGAATCATTTCAGGCGCTTCAATCGGCAAACCTGTATCAACCAAAATGACTTCATCGCCAGTATCAATCAAGAAGTTTTGAATTGTCGAGCGATATTTTATTGAGGAATCAAATTTATCTTCGCCGTCTTCTAATCCGCAAGCAAAAGGCTGCGTCATAAAACCATTCTCATAGAGTTTTACTGTTTTAATTTCCATATGATTATTCCTTCCTTCTGCGTCGAGTGGTAAACTGCCGGTCATTAATCCGACAGCTCCGACTTCCACAACTTTGATAAATTCTCGACGATTCATTTACTTCACCTTAGCCTCTTCGTATTCAAAGGTGCCGCCAACACCAAAATGAATTATCCATTCCGGCTTTTCAGGAATCGGAATCCAATAGCCGAATGCCTTTCCGAATGCACCTTGATAAGTTATATAGATAGGCTTGCCACTATCGACGGCTTTGTGATTTTCAGGCTTACCGATTGACGAACATTTAATACCAGCCTTCAAGCCCATTTCGGCAGCTTTGACGTTAACTGCAATCATCTCACGGCTTTTTTGAGTAATCATCACCGGCTCAGGAAAATTGTCCCACATCAAGTGGAACGCACGAATAATTTCTTCGTCAGTCATTGATTTATTCCTCGCAATTAATTCTTTTCCTTGAATACGGATTTCGGTTGTCCGCAGAGTGGGCAAACCCAATCATCAGGCTCAGAGTTAATGTCACCGACATACTCATAACCGCAAATTGGACAAACATAAACTTTTTTACCAGTGGTATCAACTTTTGCTGGTTTATACTTCTTAAAAATTTCATCAATGACAACGCCGTGATGTCCTTCTTGTTTAGCGAAAATTTCCATTTCATCAGCAGCCTCAGCAAAACCGGCAGCACGAACTTTGTCCGCCATTGCCTTAACTTGTGCTTCGCCTGCAATCTCTGCCTTCTTGACGGTCTCAAGCAATGCCCAGAAGTCTTTAGGATACTTTCCATTCAAAGTTGCATAGAATCCGGCGTGAACTGCCTCTTGATTCGCTGATTCAATGAGCGTCTTTGCTACGTCGTCCATACCCTGCTCAGTTGCCAGACGTGCCAGTGCATAATACATCATTGTGCCATTTGCTTCAGCCTGCGCAATTTGTTTTATCATCGGCTCAAGCTCCGTACCTTTTGTTAATCCGTGAATGCTCATTTTTTCACTCTCCTAAAAATTTTAATTAGTCATTGGGATCATCGACATAATCAACTTCGGAATAGCCCGCATGAAGTGTTATCTGATGTTTCAAACCGGCAGAAATGAAGTAAGTCTCACCTTGATTGTAGACTTTGCTCTCACCGTTAGCAGTAAATGTGCAAGAACCGGTAACAACTATAGTCCATTGTGCAGCGTGTGAGTGTTCTGGAAATGCTACTTCTTTCTCTGCACTCACAAAGTAAACTGTTCCTGTCGAAGTATGATCAACGTGAACTTCAAGCCCGTCGATTCCATAATCTCTCAATGGAACTTTTTTGATAATTTCGTGAAACATTTTTTCCACTTCCCATATAAAATTTTAACTTCAGTAAATTTTTTTGCTTTCTTCAATGAATGACAAAACTTCATTCGCCAATTTTTCAGGACAATCTATTTCCACAAAATGACGCTCTCCTTGCAAAATTATCGAACGACTATTTTTAGTATTCATCATCGCAAAAATATTGCTATCTAAATGGTCTTGGAAAAATAAATCATCACTGCCGAACAAATACTCAACAGGAATTTCAACATTTTTCAAATTTTCTATGCAATCTTCTATTGAATCCCAAATATTTTCCGCAAAATTTACGGCATATTTTGGAATAATCGTTACATCAATTTTGCCGACTGTTGACATTTCCGCAATTTTTACTTGTATTCCTTCAGGTTTTCTTATCGTCGCTTTTAATAAACCATCTACTCCATTTTTCTGAGCAACTTCAAAAAAATTATTACTGTTAGATTCTTTTGTATGCGGCGCAAGTAAAAAACTTGAAAAACTTTTCAAACATTCCGGGTGATTTTTAACTAAATACCAGCCTGGTACACTTCCGTGACATTTTCCGACATAATGAAATTTCGGCAAATTCAATTTTTTTGCAAAATTATAAATATCACTTCCCCATTGCCGTGACCAATTTGTTGAACCATCAGAATTTTTTTCGGTAGATTCTCCGTCAAAACGCATAACTACTCCATAAACGTGAAATTTTTCTGCCAATTTCTCAATCATCGGCATGAATGTATGAAAGAAAAATTCTCCGCAAATAATAATTTCAGAATTTTTTTCGCCGTGTTCGCAATAAGTCAATTCAACTCCATTGTCAAGAATCAGACTTTTTGCTTTGCCTTGAATTTTTTGAGCTTCCATATTCACACTCCTAAAAATCTTTTCTTAATGATTAAATTTTCTATTCAAATAACAATTCTGCAAGATGAAAAGTTTTTTTGCCGCCAAGTTTTAATCCTCTGACGCAATAATGACAGTACGCCACAACTTTTTCTGTCTGAATTTGTTTGCAATAATTTTTCATTAGAATTTCTTTTTCTTCCTGCGTATGTTCTTCAAAAAAACCTTTCGCATTCTCGACAAATCTTTTCGGAGCAAGTTTTGCATTTCTCGGCGGCTGCGGCTGATAAAGCGAATATCCACAAAATTTAGTTCGTCCAAAATTTTCTCCAAGTTCCACAATTTTAACATTCATTTTTGTCAAAATTCCGCGAACTGCATTTTGTTCAGCACGATTTTCTTTTTGACGCCAACAATCCTGCACTGTAATTTTTTCGCCTTGTAAGTTCGGGTAGGAAAAATTTTTATCTGCCAAAATAAATTCCCACAATGATTTACAAAAAAATTTCCGGATGCCGCTCCTCAAAAATCGCCGCGCAATTATGGCACAAACTTATCATTGTCGAGCCTGTAGGAAATTTTTTATAATGCAAAATCTTTTTCCAATCTTCACGATAATTTTCAGGCATACGATCTTCAAATTCTTCAACTTTGTAATTTGCAACGCAACAACGAATTATCGGTAAATTTTTTTCTGCAATGTATCCTTGAATTTTTTTGCTGAGTTCGGGATATTCTTCGGTAAAAACGCAGCTCGCAATGTAAAAATTATTTTCCATTTCAATCACCAGAAATTTTTTTAATCAAATCAACAATTTCTTTGCAATGACTTTCCAATACAAAATGTCCGCTGTCCACAAAATGAATTTCTGCATTTGGCAAGTCTTTTTTGAAAGCCTCCGCACCTTTATAAAATCATTGTTGGTTTATTTTTTGAACCTGACTCACGATAAAAAATTTTTATGCCGTCAACTTCAACATTTTTGTAAAAAATCATAACAACATCTCCACAAAAAATTTCTCAAGTTTCATTTTCAAATTACAAAAAATTTCCCCTGCCAAAGTATATTCAAATTTTGAATAATTGTCGCCTGTATACTATGGATATTTTTTATCAACAATATTTCTTATATTATTTTTACATTAGCTGGCTCGCGCTGGACTGTTCTTTTATATTTTACATTCGGTACTCCGAGCAGCATTGTATAATTCAAAGTGTAGCCTTCAGGAATCTCCAACAATGCTTTAACTTCAGGAAATACTTGAGCTATCATTAATGCCAAATCGCACCATAAAGTTCCCAAGCCCAAACTTTGTGCGTATAAATCCAAATATGACAACGCAATAATCGGATCAGCATTTTCACAGCCTGGAATAGCTTTCGTCTTGTCAACTGAAACTGCAACCATAGACGGAGCACCGCGATAAATTATATCTTTGCCGTTATTGTAGCCGTCTTTGGCAAATTTAATTATCGGAGAATCGCTGTCACTTTCACAAACTTTCTCGTAAGTGAATTTTCTGATGGCTTGCATCTTTTCAGCAGTACCGACAATACTAAAATGCAAAGTATCAATATTGCCGCCCGTTGGAGGATAAGCCAACATCTCAGTGAGTTTGGTTATCTTCTCTTGAGGTACATCTTGATTTTTGTAAAAACGGACACTTCGACGAGATTTAATCAGACGCAGCAAGTCATCGCTGTTGCCATAACCTATAGGATCAGAATCAGCCGGATTTTTGCCACCGAATGAAAGAGCACCCACAGGACAAATAGCCATACAATGCTGGCATCCTACACAAATTTTGTCGCCGCCATCGACGTATTTTGGAATCTTCTCGGAATCAAACTCAATACAACTTACAATGCAATCTTTGATACACATTCCGCAGTGAATACATTTATTTTTGTCAATTGTAATACTTTTTTGCATAACACAAACTCTCCCAAAAAAATTTTTATTCATCGAAGGGCAAATCCAGCCACATCAGTATTGTATAATAATTTTTTGGATTTGTATTTTTGTATTTTTCCAAAATGTTTTTAATTTAATTATCTTCCAAATTTGCACAATCTGTTTCATATTATAGCACAAAAAAATCTACTGTAAAAATTTTTCGTAAGAGATAAGGTTTTTAAAAAATTTTACAATGACTTCAAGCACTCAATGATTTCATCAGCGTGTTTCTTGACTCTCTCAATCAATGCCTGCTTCTGTTCTTCCGTCGTGACACCAGGTACAAACATTGCACCGCCAATGTAGAATAATTTCTTGAAGTCAAGTTGACACATTTCGGCATACTGTTTAATGCCATAGCTGTACTCCTCAATCGTGTGCTTCATAACTTTATCTGCAGAGTAAGCTGATTCCGGCGCACCGGTTGTCGTTGAAGCGATAAAGCATTTGCCCTTGAGGGCAGTGCCTGTTGAGCCGTAAGCCCAGCCATGCTCCATAACTTTGTCGATATAGAGCTTCAAAATGCCAGGTACGCTATACCAGTGAGTTGGATATTGGAAGACGATAATATCTGCTTTTTCAAGAGCCTTTTGCTCCGCTTTAACGTCGAATTTGCAATCGGGATAGAGTTCATCGAGTTTGCGAATCTCAACTTGCGGACACTTCGCAGCGATCTCATCAAGGATAGTCTTGTTCGCTACGGAGTTTTTAAGATTTGGGTGACCAGAGATAATGACAACATTTTTCATGAGATTTAACCTCCAATTTTAGATAATCTCAGTAACTTCAGCTATAACGAGACAATGAGCAAGTTCTTCACCTTTGAGTTGATAAAATTGCAGTGCTTCTTTCGGAAAGGCTTCTTTGTCGAGTTTTTGCATAGAAAGTTTTTTGCAGATCAAAGTTTCTGTCGCCTCTTCATAGGTGACGCCATTTTCAAGCACTTTCGGTGTAAGTCCTGCTGCCTTTGCCTTGTTCATATCACGACCGGATTTTGAGCCGAAGATACTCAGCGCCTTCCTGTATTTCTTGTCGTAGAATGAGACGGTGATCTCATCGTGACGTTCAACAAATTCATAGGTATAACGGACAGGCTTCACAAAGAGGAAAACAACCGGTTTATGCCAAAGTGTGCCCATACCGCCCCAACTGATTGTCATACTATTGAAGTCATCTTTAACACCGGCAGTGAGCAGTGCCCATTCTTTGTCGAATTTCGTAAACGGGTGAGTTTGAAAATCCTGTATATTCAATTTAATTGCTCCTTTATCCTTCGATAGCTTTCTTGAAAGTATCAAGCGTATTGTCAGCGGCATTGACCAAAAATGCAGTATCTGCACCGAGAGCCAAGAAACTTGCGCCTAATTGCGCAAAGTGTTTAGCTTGTTCAGGTGTTACGGCGATTGTTCCAACCGGTTTGCCGAGTGCCTTAATGCGCTTAATCATATCGTCCATTGCCTCTGTAACTTCGGGATGGAAAATATCAATACCGTGACCCATATCAACAGCTAAGTCAATCGGACCTAAGAAAATTCCGCCAATGCCCGGTACTTTTGCAATCGCGTCAAGATTTTCATAACCACGCTTGCTCTCAATCTGTGGCAAAATGCAAATTTCTTCAATTTCACGCTCAAGATAATCAGCATGACGACCAAAACGCCCTGCGCGGACTGCCGTAGCTCCAAAACCGCGATTTCCTCTTGGTGCATAACTTGCCCAATACATAATCTGCTCAACTTCTTCGCCGGTTTCAACTTTCGGAATGATGATATTTTGAATGCCGCTGTCAAGAAGCTGCTTAAAAATTCCTGTACCAGCTTCGGGAACTCTCACAACCGGCGTCATGTCATACGGTGCAATCGCTCTTGCAATCTCCAAAATCGTTTGAACTGTATGAGGACCATGCTCACCATCAACAAAGAGCCAATCATAGTTAGAAGTAGCCAAAACTTCCGCAACGTCCGCTGATGTGGTCTCTTGAGCAACTCCGTATTGCAAGATACCAGCTTTGATACCGTGCTTAAAAGAATTGTGCAAATAATCTTTCACCATTGCCATAAAATTTTTTCCTCCAATCAAAAATAATATCCTAACAACAAATTCTGTTATTAGAATATTACAAATATTAGATTATTTCAATTTATAAAATGCAGAATCTATAAAATTATTTTACAAACTTATCGAATTGTAAAATCAACTAAAAGCAGTGGTTTGAGTTTATCCGGCATCGCTTCAACCAACAATTTAGTCAATTCTTGTGATGAATATGAACATTTGCCCAAAAACCAGTCATTCGTAGTTTCCGACATTGCTCTCATGTAGAACCTCAAGTAAAATTGAATTTCTGCCGGCAGTTCAGATATATTATGATATTTTTTTATCCAATCAGAAACCAAGCGTATTGCGTGATCATTGGTAGTATAACGAAAAGCATTCTGCCCTATAGCATTTTTCAACAAGTTTTGATAAAATTCTTCATCTTCCAAAAGAGGCTCTATAAATTTATGCACAATATCTTTAAAAGACAGCGTTTTTCCAAAATGTTCCATTGCTTCTTCTATTCTTTGATTGTAAATCCACGCCATAAGCTCATATTTGTCGTGAAAGTAATTATAAAAAGTCGGCGAAGTCATTCCACAATTTTGAGTAATCTGTTTAACTGTGATTTTATCCGCCGGCTTAGATTTCGCCAATTCTTTTAACGACACTGCAAACAGTGCCTTTGTATTCGATTTTTGAATCATTAAAGTATACGATGAGCATGACGCATTGCGTGACAGCAAATTGTTACAGCAACAGGAAGTCCTGCAATATGTGTTGCTCCCCATTCAACATTGACGGCAAGTGCAGAAGTGGTGCCGCCGAGTTGTGGACCAATACCAGTTTGATTAATCATTTCCAGAAGTTCTTCTTCAAGTTTTGCATATTCCGGCATTGGATTTCTCTCATCAATCGAACGAGTTAAAGCCTTTTTGGAAAGTAGCGCCGCTCTGTCCATAGTGCCGCCAATTCCAACTCCAACAACCATTGGAGGACAAGGATTCATACTTGCATGAAGGATAATTTCCATAACGGCTTTTTTTACGCCTTTTACACCGTCAGCAGGAACAAGCATTTTGACGCCGGATTTATTTTCAGAGCCAAAGCCTTTAGGTGCAATAGTAATGCTAAGTTTGTCACCAGGTACAATTTGAGTGTAAATAACGCCAGGCGTGTTATTTTGAGTATTTTTACGATTAAAGAGCGGTTCAGCTACAACGGATTTACGCAAATAACCTTCCGTGTAGCCTTTTGCAATACCGGCGTTAATTGCCTCTTCAAAATCACCGCCAACAATGTGAAGGTCCTGACCAATCTCAACAAATACAATCGTCATGCCAGTATCTTGACAATACGGACGATCTTCGGCTTTTGCAATTTCAGCATTTTTAATGATTTGATCCAGAACAATTTGACCAACTGGAGACTGCTCTGTCTCACGGCCGCGCTTAAGTGCCTTGTAAACATCTTCCGGCAGATAATATGCAGCTTCTTTGCACATCTCGGCGACATTTTCGGTGATAACTTTTACGTCCAGCTCTCTCAAAGTAATCCCTCCTAAATTTAATAAGATAGCATACGCAGTTTTTTCGTGTGACGCGAATCACATAACAAAATTCACTATTTAATTAAATATTAGTCATTAAAAGTTAAATTCCTGCTACATTTAATAAATTTATTCTGAAAGTGAATCCTTATAATCAAAACCAAAAATTTGAGACGTTATTTTAAACAATAAATTTTGCAGCGTTATATCAAATTGAGCAAAAAAAATCTGCCATTTCTAGCAGACAGATATCATCTATTTAAAACATTTTCATTGCGGAAAATTTATTACATTGACGGTTCAGTGTCAAAGAGATAGCCATAACGGTTCTTAAATTCTTCCTGATCCATGCGGAAAGCATTAGCCATTCTCGGATCTTCCAAATCGCCTTTTTCAAGTCTTGTCATATTTCCACGAGCAATCTTGTATTGAACGGAATTAATATTTACTTTGCGGACATAAGTTTTGCCAGTTTCAGGATCGCGAATGTCTTCAAACTTCATAGGAACAGCTTGATTGTCTTGAATCGAAATCAATGCACCGCTTTCACCGCGAAGTAAGAATTGCATTGCCTCATAACCGAGAGAACGAGCATAGTCAATATCATAAGCAATAGGCGCTGTGCAGCGAAGCTCGTAACCAATTTCCTTATCGACGACGGTGATTTTAAAGCCAAGTCTTGCAACTTCCTGCAAAACTTTTTGTTTAATAATTTCGCCAAAGTCGAGTTCAGCGTAACGAATATGACCATGCTCATCAAGCGCAAGAGGTCCTAACTCTTTTAAATCTTCTTCAGAAATTTTTTCGATAACACCTTCAGCGATAACTGCAACGCCGTAGTTTTTGCCAACAAGACGACGCTTTACAATCGAACCTGTGATAATGTCAACAATCTGCTGCAATCTGATTTTTTCCTGCGGAAATTCTTCAGGAATGATTGTCAAAGCAGCACCGGCGCTTCTGCCCATACCAAGTGCAAGATGACCAGCAGTACGACCCATTGCAATTGTGAAATACCAACGATTGTTTGAAGTCTTAGCATCTTCCATAAGGTTTTGAATTTCAGTTGTAGCAAATGCTCTTGCAGTTTCAAAACCAAAAGTCGGAACGCCTTCTGGCAGCGGCAAATCATTATCAATAGTCTTTGGAACATGTACGACATTAATCATTCTGCCCATTTTTTTAGCATATTCTGAAACGCTAAAAGAACTGTGAGCGGTATCATCGCCGCCGATTGTTACGAGGTGAGTTACGCCTAATTCACAAAGAGTATCGACAACCATTCTTAAATCTGATTCTTTCTTTGTTGGGTTGAAACGTGACATTTTAAGAATACAACCGCCAGTTTGGTGGATTCTGCTAATGTTGCTCGGCTCAAGACGAATGTAATTTTTTTCGCCGCGTCCAAGACGTGAAAAACCGTCATAAATTCCAAGAATGTCCCAGCCTTGACGATATGCCTCACTGACCACACCGCTGATAACAGCATTCATACCTGGTGCCGGACCGCCGCCGCAAACGATTGCCACTACGTTTTTAACACCGATCATTTAATTTGCTCCTCTCAATGAGCGATCATAATTAAAAATCGCTCTATCATAAAATTTAATAATTATTTTCTACGCGGCTTTAATTTTTCCTGCTGTTTATTTTTAACATTAAACTGTTTTTTTATTGCAGTTTCAATGGCTCTTAATTTATCAATTTCGCTGTCCGTCACGAAAGTTATCGCCGTGCCTGTCTGTCCGGCGCGTCCTGTACGTCCAATTCGATGTATATAATCCGTTGGTGTCGGCGGAATGTCAAAACTTATTACATGGGTGACACCTTCAATATCAAGACCACGTGCCGCAATGTCTGTTGCTACAAGTAACTGCAATTTTGCTTCACGAAATTTTTTAAGGACAAAATTTCTCTGCTGCTGTGTCAAGTCGCCATTTAATGCGTCGACCTCAAAACCTTTTTGTGCAAGTTCAATCGCAAGCCAATTTGTCTTTTCCTTCTTGGCACAAAATATCATTGCAAGATATGGCTGCTCATTTTCAAGTATTTCACAAAGTTTGTTGAGTTTATTGCCTTCTCTGACTCTTATCGCCGACTGTTTTATATTATCAAGTGTCACCACTTGCGGCTCAACAAAAATCGTTTGCGGCTTATTCATGTATTGTGAAGCTAACATTTTGATTCGTTCAGGTATAGTTGCAGAGCAAAGAATTAATTGACAATCATTAGCCGTGGCTGCAATTAGCGTTTCAACATCTTCAATAAATCCGAGTTTCAATAATTCATCTGCTTCGTCAATCACGACTTTGTTGACCTTGCTGAGGTCTATTGCTCTGCGGCTTAAATGATCCAAAAGTCGTCCAGGCGTTCCAATTATCATTTGTGGTAAACGCTTTAATTTTTCTTTCTGACGCTCAAAATCTTGACCGCCGCAAATTATCACGCTGTCAATATTCATTACGCTGCCGAGATTTGAGGCTACTTTTGCAATTTGCAATGCCAATTCTCTTGTCGGTGCGATTATTAATGCTTGAGTTACAGGCACTTTTTTTATGCGTTCCATAATTGGCAATAAAAAAGCCAGCGTTTTGCCTGTACCTGTCTTTGATTGCACAATTATATCTTTGCCACTGCGAGCAGACGGAATAACTTTTTCTTGAACTTTAGTCGGCGTCACTATACCTTGTTTTTTGAGTGCTTCGCAAACCTCTACACCTATCTTTAAATCGCTGAATTTCAATAAATCAACTCCAATTTCAGATTTTTTAAATGTCAATTATTACGAGCAATGCGTATCCGTCCAACACTGTCGTATATAATAAAAGGATTACAATTTTTAGAATTTCTCTGCAAAATTAAATGTCCGCTGGTATTATTGCCATTGATAAGATCATGCACAATGCCACCGCCTGACACAATAAATCTAAAACGATTTTCAAAGGAAAAATTCGGCGGCAAATAGTAATTATACAAAATATTTCCGTCACCGTTTGCGATCATGTAACGAGTTCTATCATAACTACTCGCAATGTAAAATGAGTAACTGACTCTTTTGATGTTCATTATATTATCAGCATTAAAAATCGCCGTTCTATTTGCTGCCTGCGAAAGACGCATACCGCTGTATACATTTTTAATTGTATAATCCGCATAAACATTTCGATAAGCAGTATCAATTTTAGGAACAATTATCGTAGAAAGAATCGCAATTACAGAGACAAGAAATACAACTTCAATTATAGCATAACCGCGTTGACTTCGTAATAAATCTGAACTTTTCATGTCAATGATTTTATGTAGTTGTCGTTGAAGCACTGCTGCTGGACGTTGCTTTTGTAAATTGTTCGGAAGTATTATCGCCAAAAACGGCACGCGGATTATTATCTACTGTTTTAATGCTGTAACTTGAACCTGATAAGTCTTTTTCTTCGCCGTTCACATAAACAGAACCCGTCGGAGGTTTTATATTTTCAACGTCTTGTACATAATCTTTAAGGTCTTTTAATTCGCTTGGTACTTTGCCGTTATCCATTTGATAAAGTGCAATAGCTGTATCTAAAGTTGATAAATCAGCTTGAACTTTTGCGGTATTTGCTGAAATGGTGATTGCCTTATATCTTGGAATTGCAACTGCTGACAATATGCCTAAAACGGTTATCATTAAAATTACTTCTAATGTTGCAAAGCCTTGTTGATTAAATTTAAACAACATAAAACCTCCTAACAAATTTTTTTATTGCTTAAAAATATTAAAACTAACTTTGATAATTAAATTCCAGTGCCTTGCCGGTTCCGAGAGCAACACAACTGAGCGGATCATCAGCTAAAGCCGTCGGTATATTCGTTTCGGAACGAATTAATTCATCAAGACCATAAAGCATTGCACCGCCGCCGGTTAAAACAATTCCATGATCCATAATGTCAGAAGCAAGTTCCGGAGGAGTCTCCTCAAGCACTTTTTTAACGCAAGTTACAATTCTATCAACCGAATCTTTAAGCGCCACAGCGATTTCCGAACTCTCAACTTGAATATTTTTCGGCAAACCGGACAGAATATCGCGGCCACGAACGTCCATTGTCACTGAACGAGCACCTTTATAAGCGCAGCCAATAGTAACCTTGATATTTTCTGCCGTGCGTTCGCCAATCATCAAATTGTATTCGCGTTTAATATATGCCTCAATGTCACTATCAAATCTGTCACCTGCCACTCTCAAGCTGTCACTGATTACAATTCCGCCGAGAGATATAACTGCAATATCACAAGTACCGCCGCCAATATCAACAACCATTGAACCAACCGGCTCAGAAATATCAATGCCGGCTCCAAGCGCTGCAGCTATAGGTTCTTCAATAAGTTCTGTTTTTTTAGCACCGGCTTGTTCTGCTGCCTCTTGCACAGCTCTTTTTTCAACTACGGTAACACCGGAAGGTATACAAATCATGACTCGTGGTCTAAAAATAAACGAGCGACCGACGACTTTTTCCAAAAAGTAACGAATCATTGATTCAGTTGTGTCATAATCGGCAATAACACCGTCACGAAGCGGACGAATCGCAACGATATTTCCAGGAGTACGACCAATCATCTGACGTGCTTCTTCGCCTATCGCTAAAACTGTATCAGTATCTTTATCAACTGCAACAACAGATGGCTCACGCAAAACTATACCTTTACCTTTTACATAAACTAAAATATTTGCTGTGCCTAAATCTATTCCAACGCTCATTGATCCAAACAAGAGTAAACCACCTTTCAAATAAACAAAAAATCTGACAAAAATTTTATCATGCTTTTATCTCATTTGCAAGTAACTTAAATTAATTTCATAAAAATCAATTTTCAGAAATAAATCTTTTTATATTGAAGGATTCATCAAACATTCAAACATAATGTGACTTGTTTAAAACAAAAAGTCTTAACTGTACTATTAATTGACGTGATTGATGACTTGCAAACGCTGTATACTCATGTCCTCAGGTCCAGTAATTTGGCAGCCTTTTTTCCTTGCATAGTGAACGTAATTGACAATCTCTTTAGTAATTTTTTCACCAGGTGCAATTATTGGAATACCTGGCGGATAACACATTAAAAATTCTGCTGCCGTCTCGCCAATCGTTTCATCTATCAGCAATGATTTTTTGTCAGCGTAAAATGCTTCTTTCGGACTACAAACTACAATAGGATCAATATATTCAGCCTTTAACATCTTAGATGAATCTTTTCGATAAATGCGTTTAATCTCAGCAAGAGCTGCAACCAAGCGTTCAATATCCTTGAGCCTGTCACCGACACTAACATAAGCCAAAATATTGGCAATGTCGCCAAATTCAGCTTGAATGTCGTATTCATCGCGCAGCAAATCATAAACTTCAATGCCGGCAAGCCCAACAGGACGAGTGAAAACCGATAATTTTGTGATATCAAAATCATTAACAGCGTCGTTGTCAACCATTTCACGACCATAAGCATAATAACCGCCTATAGCGTTAATTTCACTTCGAGCATATTCAACGAGGTCTATTACTTTATCGAAAATTTCATTACCGTGCAGTGCTAAATTGCGCCTTGAAATATCTAGACTTGACATCAGTAGATACGAAGCACTTGTGGATTGCGTTATATTGACAATTTGATGAACATAACCAACGTTGACATTTTTACCGCACAAGAGCAATGAAGATTGAGTAAGTGATCCGCCGGATTTGTGCATTGAGACCGCCGCCATATCAGCGCCGACGTACATTGCAGCTTTTGGCAATTTATCATTAAAGTAAAAATGCGTTCCATGTGCTTCATCGGCTAAAAGTCTCATTCCATTTTCATGTGCCAGCTTAGTCAACGCTTCAATATCAGAACAAATTCCGTAGTAAGTTGGATTGTTGACTAAAATTGCCTTAGCTTCCGGATTATTTTTAATCGCCTGTTCAACTTCGCTAATTTTCATTCCAAGTGAAATTCCTAAATTATCATCGACTTGAGGATTAACGTAAACCGGCTTTGCATCGCAGAGAATTAAGGCATTAATTGCACTTCTATGAACATTTCGCGGCATTATAATTTTATCGCCAGGTTTAACTGATGAAAGTATCATCGCCTGCACTGCCGAAGTTGTGCCGCCGACCATGAAGAAAGCCGCCGCCGCTCCAAACGCTTCTGCCGCCAATTTTTCAGCATCACGAATAACTGAAATTGGATGACACAAATTATCTAACATCTTCATTGAATTTACATCTACGTCGAGGCATTGCTGTCCTAAAAATTCTACTAAATCTTTATTTCCTCTGCCGCGTTTATGTCCAGGTACGTCAAACGGCAGTAATCTTGTTGCTTTCATTTTTTCCAATGCTTCCAAAAGCGGCGCTCTATCTTGTGTCAAATAGTCGTTTCTTGCCAATTTAAATATCGCCTCCGAAGAAAATTTTAAATTTATTATAACATCAAAATTTTAATTTGGAAATAAAAAAAGATATATGAAATTTGAAAACAAAATTGCGAAATTTAATGTCTTAGCGCAAGATATTTGCAAATCTCGGCAGCTTGTTTAATATCATTTAAATCGTGTTGTGCAATATCATTTATGTTGTCAATTTTTTTATTTGTGAATATTGCCACGACATCATCATTTATTAACGGCTCGCCTAAATTACGATAAAGCGAAATTGCTGGTTTAGTTCCATGTGTACGGCTTTCAGTTAAAATTAAATCAACATCATTAAATTTTTCAGCAACTTTTTGAAAGTCAATTCGCGATACGGTTTTCTGCGAAATAAAATAGCCATTCGGAGAAACGACAGCGATACCTTGAGCGCCTGCCTGACTAAATCGCCAACTGTCTTTACCTTCAACATCTAAATTAAAGCCGTGCGAATCACTTTTAACGACGCCAACTCTTATATTTTGGTCATTTAGCAAAGGAATTAGTTTTTCAATAAAAGTTGTCTTGCCGGTACCGGATTGTGGCGCAATTATCGAAATTATTGGCACTTTTCGCGAAAGATTTATTAGTCGTCCTCTTGCAAGTCGTAAATCTGCCTTTGTGTTGACGTTGAAAAATTCTATATTTGAAGTCATTTCAATGGTTTTATGCGGCACTTTTTCGATTATCATTCGCAATTTACGCTGACCGCCAGCAAGTGCTTTTGAAAAATTTACAGCCATTGACTTGTGATAAAATGCTGCAAGCGGTTGATGATTCGGCATTACTACTTTATTGTCATCGAGATAATTTAATAATGGCGCCATGACTCCAAATTCAAAGAAAGGCATATCAGATGAAATTGCGAGTGCCCATTGAGTTGAAATTTTTTTGAGAGCTTCGGATAAGCCGCTCATTGGTCCTGCATTTTGAATTTCATCAACCGAAATTATTGCATTATATTTTTTTGCTAATTCGTTAATAAACGGCAAATTTTTTTCAACACATAAAAATACGGCAGCAAAATTTTCCTTTGTTGCCTTTATTAAAATGTTTTCAAGCAAACTGACTCCGTTGAGTTCAATCAACCGCTTATCTTGATTCATTCTTGAACTTTTGCCGCCGGCGATTATTAAGCAAGTTATATTTGAAAAATTTATTTGCTTGCACATTCTCCTGTCTCGCCTCTCAAAATTTCTATTCCATGTTTCAATGTCGGCAGAACAAAGTTTAAACACTCAGTAACGGCTTTAACGCTGCCTGGTAAATTGACAATCAATGAGCGCTTATAAATTCCGGCAACGGCTCGGCTTAACATTGCTCGCGGCGTTATCTTGAGTGATTCAAATCGCATTGCTTCAGCGATACCGGGCGCCATTCGCGTACATACTTCCATTGTCGCCTCAGGCGTTACATCACGAACGGAGAAACCGGTGCCGCCAGTCGTTAAAATTAATCCAATACCTAAATCAGCATAAATTTTCATTTGTTTGACAAGTTCATCTTTCTCGTCAGGCAGAATTTTTTTATCAATAACTTTGTAACCGGCTGCTGTTAAAATTTCCTCACATTTAGGACCGCTTAAATCTTCACGTTTGCCGTTGAAACTGCTGTCACTAGATGTGATAATCGCTGCATCAAGCGGAATATTTTTCGTCGTAACTTCCAGCAAATCGCCAACTTTAATTTCACCGCCGTGTAGCACTCTTGCAAAAACACCTTCACGCGGCATAATGCAATCACCGACTTGATGATAAATTTGACAATGTGAATGACATTCTTTGCCGATTTGCGTAATTTCAAAAAAAACATCACCGCTTTTTAAACGAGTTCCAACCGGCAATTCTTTAAATCTAAATTCATCAGCAACGATATTTTCACCGAAGTCGCCAAAATTGACATTGCCGCCGCGCTTTCTAAAATCTTCAATTTCGCCAAGTCCTAAAAAACTAACTTGCCTGTGCCAATCGCCGGCATGTGCATCAAACTCAATACCATACTCGGTTATGAATTTCGCCTTATCAATCATAAATTTTCTTGTGCCACGCTTCTCGCTGATACAAAGCGCCTTGATTTTACTCATATTAACCACCAATCTGATACATTTTTTCCGCGTCAAAATTTTCATTAAAGTGATGTTCTCGCGGCTTATAATAAATTGTCTTTTGCAATTCTTCAATTAAATTTTCATTGCTGATTGAAGAACGCAATAATTTTTTGACATCTAATCCGTCATTTGAATTTAAACATAATTTTAAAAAGCCTGCTGCCGTCAATCTTATTCTGTTGCAGGAATTACAAAATTTATGCTCCAATGCGTCAATAAATCCAATTTGTCCTTTAAAATTAGGCAAACTAAAATATTGCGCCGGACCTTGCAAGGAATTGTACTTTTCAACTGAAATTAAATTACCATAAACCGCTTCAATTTGAGATTTAATTTTTGTCGTTTTAACACCTGCAAAGTCAACAGCGCAGCCAATAGGCATAAGTTCAATAAATCGCACCTTGATAAAATTATCTTTTGCCAGTGCAGCAATTTTCAAAATGTCGCCTTCGTTTACACCTAAAATCGGCACACAATTAACCTTGACTTCGAGACCGCCTGAAATAACCTTCTGCAAGCCGTTGAAAACATTTTCAAAAGAATCACGCCTGGTAATTTTTTTAAATATGTTTTTATCGAGAGTGTCAAGGCTTAAATTAACTCCGTCAAGTCCGGCATTAATCAAATCATCTGCCATTTTGTCAAGTAAAACGCCGTTTGTTGTCAACATCACTTGTTTAATTCCGGCAATGGATTTTATGTCACGAATTAAATTGACGATTCCGCGTCTTAAAAGTGGTTCACCGCCTGTCAATCTGACTTTACTTATTCCGAGTTCTGCCAAAAGTTCAATCACTCGCAATATTTCCTCAAGAGTTAAAATATCCTCATGCTTCATCTTTGCAACACCGGATTCAGGCATACAATATTGACAACGAAGGTTACAGCGGTCTGTCAATGAAACTCTTAAATATTCAATTTTTCGATTAAATCTGTCAATCATAAAATCACAACTTTAACTTTACTGCCAACTTTTAATTTGTCACTACCGGCAGGAATATCAACAAGCGCATTGCAATTTGTCACGCTGAATAATGAGCCTGAAGCGTGTTGTTCCGGCAAGGAAATTTCGCCATTTTCAAAATGAGCACGAATAAACCTTCGTCCTTTACTGACTTTTGGAAATTCATCAATCAATACACCACTGCCAAATTTATACATGACTTCATCAGAATTGTTGAGTTTTTTTAGTATCGGTCGCGTTAAAAGTTCAAAAGTTGCGTAAGCTGCAAACGGATTGCCACTTAAAGCAAGACCAAGCATGTTGCCAACTTTGTAGCCAATCACCGGTGCGCCTGGTTTCATCAATACACGCCAAAATAACTTCTCACCGATTTTTTTAACTACTTCGTGCATGATGTCTTTTTTACCGACACTGACTCCGCCTGTTGTAATAAACAAGTTAAAATCCTTATAAGTGCTTATAACTTTTGCTGCCTTGTCAACATCATCTGGTAAAATTCCAATCACTTCAGGTCTAAAACCTAATTCCTTGAGACGTGAAGCAATTAAATATAAATTACTGTTGTAAATTTTTCCGGCTGTGAGTTTTTCGCCTGGCAACAATAATTCATCGCCGGTTGAAGCAACTGCAATTTTAGGTTGACGTTTGATTTTAACTTTTGCGATACCTTGACTTGCAATTACAGCAATATGTGCTGCGTTTAATTTCTGATTCTTTGCAACAAGCAGAGTATCTTTTTTTATGTCTTCGCCGGCAAAACAATAATTTTCGTGATGTTTCAACTTGTAAGGCACATTCAGTTTATCGCCGTCAACTTCAACATCTTCTTGGCGAATCACGCAATCAGAACCTTTTGGCATGGCAGCACCTGTCATAATACGCAATGCCTCATTTATTTGTAAACTACTCTCAAAAAAATCTCCGGCACATTCTTCGCCAATAATTTTAAATTTACCAGGCGTATTTGAGGAATTGACAGCGTAACCATCAAGCGGACTTCTGTCAAACGGCGGATTGTCAAATTTTGCAATGACATCTTCAGCGATAACAAGACCTAATGCTTCAAGAAGTTCAACATTTTCTGTATCGTTAATTTCGTTGACATTTGAAGTCAAAATTTCTATAGCTGTCTCCAAAGTTATATCTTGAATCATAGCAGACCACCTGCGCCTAAATGTCTAAGTTCTTTGCGCGTTAAAATTTCTCCGGTTACAATTCGCGGCAACACTAAATCAAATACGGTTTTTGAACAGTACATAACGCAACCGGGCAAGCCCATAATTGGCACTTCACCATAATAAGCAAGCATAAACATTGCACCAGGCAATACCGGTACGCCATAAGTTACTACTTCTGCACCGCTGTCACGAATCGCCGCTGGTGTTCTGTCGTCAGGATCAACGCTCATGCCGCCTGTACAAATTATCATCTCGCAGCCGATTTTTAAAAGTTCATTAATATGCGTCATTGTCATTTCTTTTGAATCGTCAGAAATTCTGCGCTCATCAATCGCAAGTCCAAAGGTCTTTAATTTTGATTCGATGACAGGTGTAAAAGTATCTTCAATTCGATTGTGATAAATTTCTGAACCGGTAACGATTAAGCCGACTTTGAATTTTTTATAAGGTAAAATCTTCATCAATGGCAAATCACCGGCAAGATTTTTGACATTATCCATTTTAGACTTGTCAATTACAAGTGGAATAACTCGCATACCGGAAACGGATTTTCCTTTACGAATTGGAATTTTGTTATTGATCGTCGCTATGCAAATTTCATCAATTTCGTTGATCGCATTAAGTTTCGCTTCGTCAACATGAAATACACCGTCATAAGTGGCCTTTAACTCAATTTTACCTTCTTTGACAGGTGTTGCTTGTAAACCTTCACCTTGAGTAATTTGCCTTAAAATTTCTGCAGCATCATTTTCATGCAGTTTTGAATCGTCATTTTCCCAAACGTAAATATTCTCTTTGCCGAGCGACAGCAAAATTGGAATATCTTCTTCGGTTATCACGTGACCTTTGCGAAATTTAGCATCTTTAGTGACACCTCTAATTATTTGCGTTATATCATGACAGAGAATTTGACCGACAGCATCAACGGTTTTAATCTCCTTCAAAAAACTCACCTCAATTAGAATTTTTTTATTTATTATAAACAAAGTTCTGAATATTGAACATGATAAATGTCACAAAACTATACGATTTTAGGATTTGTAAAATTAATTGCCAAACAAATCAAGATTGATTTCGCTAATAGAATTGACGATCTCATTTGCAAGCGATAAATCCTGATTACCGCTGTGTGGACTGCGAAAGCCAATACAATAGCAATGAGCAGAATGACCGGCGATAATTCCATTATGTGAATCTTCAAGCACAACGCAGTCTGTCGGAACATTTCCAACGGCTTTTGCCGCCTCAATATAAATATCTGGTGCAGGTTTAGACTTTTCAACTTGCCGACCGCTGATAAAAGCTTCAAAATAATCTTTAATGTTGAGTCGTGTCACAAAAGTTTCAATCAATTCCGGTGGACTTGACGAAGCAATAGCCATTGAAACATTTTTGTTTTGCAAATTCTGTAAAAGTTCGATTATACCTTCAATCGGTTTTACTTCAAAACTGTCAAGCGCATTTTTAAAATCAATTTTCGCAAACTTACTGGCTTCATCAAGCGGAATATTAACGCCGCGTTTTTTTGAAATGTCCGCTAAAAATGCTTCGGACAAAATGCCGGTATAATTTGTAAGTTCTTCATCAGTAATTTCTATTCCGTATCTAGCAAGAGTGGCATGCCGACCAGCAAAATGAATTGGCTCACTGTCGACTAATACGCCATCCATATCAAATAACATGGCTTTAAATTTTTTCATCGTAAAAAACCTCACAAAAATTTTTTATCACAATAAATTATAACATAATTAATCAACTTTGATTGTCGAATGCTCGTATACTTAAAATTATAGTTAGTGCTGCGTAAATAATTAATAAAACTAACGAAAAAAATGAAACTTCATCATTTCGCAATAAGTAACTTGTATGAGTCAACGGCAGCAGTTCAATAAAAAATCTTACAACTTCCGGCAGCGCTGAGGTCTTAAAGAATGTTCCGCATAGAAATGACATTGGCAATAATATATATGTGTTGACTTGTGACATTTCTTCATAGGTTTTGATTTTCATTGCTGCAATAAATCCGAAACCGGCAAAAACAGTTGAGTTTAAAATTAGCACCAGAATTATTAACAATGATAATTTTAGATTTGCGCCGAAGAAGTAAGCCAAAATTATTATGATTGTCGAAGAAATCAATGAACGCAAAATGCACGCCAAAATTTTACCAATCACAAACGATACTGAAGATATTGGCGCCAATATATATTCCTCAAGACTTTTATGATAAATTCTTTCAGCGTGAATTGGTGTTATTGAGTTAAAAGCTACATTCATTGA
>CAJOHI010000030.1 GCA_905234365.1 uncultured Selenomonadaceae bacterium
TTGAGTTTCGGTAACTTCTGAGGCATTTATGTCCTCTGGAACCTCGCCAGCGCCGGCATTTACGAGGGTAAGGCTACTTGCTGCCTCGTCGTAACTTATTGTATAAGTTGCCTCGCCGACTGTCACGCTGCTACTTGTAAAGCTCACGACTCCTGTTGCGGTGGTGATATCTCCGCCGAGCGTTATGTTTACCTATTATGCCACATCCTCAACGTTTCCAGAAACTTCTACTATCAATTTAAATATAACTAGTTCATTAAAAAGTTAGATTTTTTATACACGTGGTGATAATTTCAGAGTCACTCTACCAGCATTAAAATAAAAGTGATAAAATCTTCAAAAGTGTGGATATAAATGATATAATCATTATGAAACTTTAACAATGAGTTAATTTTATAATAGGGAGATGATAATTTTATGGCGACAATTAACAATTCCACAAATAATACCATTGTTAGTGCCACAGCTTCTGCTGATAGTATCTGGAATAAGGCTGATAATGTCCACGTTAATGCCGGTGGCGGTAACGACACCATTCGAAATGGTTTTGAATATACTCATGACTACGATAACAGTTATGTCGTAATCAATGCAGGCAATGGTAATGATGAAATTTGGAATACCGACTCGTATGTTACAATCAATAGCGGTAAAGGCGACGACTCGATTGATTTTAGCGGCGGTCATATAAAGGCTTACGGCGGCGCAGGTAACGATACCGTGACTTTCTGGTGTGCAGAGGAAAATGATAGCCTACTTACCGATAACTATCTTGACGGCGGTGAAGGCGATAATGTAATTAGAACTTGGAATGGCGGTCATAATTTTACTATTAATACCGGTTCGGGAAATGACGACATTGGGGATTATGGTGCTGATAATTCTATTATCAATGCCGGTGAAGGTAACAATAATGTAATTATCGCTGAACGTTGGTTGAATGGCAGTTTTGTTAGCAGGGCTGAGAAAATACTTGTTAATACCGGTTCGGGACACGACAGCATTGGTGTGTATGGTGCCGATAAATCTACTATCAATGCCGGTGCTGGCTGCGATAAGATATGGAACAACGGAAGCAATAACATTGTCAATCTTGGTGCAGGCAACGATTTCGCCGTGAACGACTACTGGTCAGAAAGTTATGTTGTTATTAACGGTGAAAGCGGAAATGATCTTCTTTTCAATCACGGCAGATGCTCTACTATCAACGGTGGCGCTGATAATGACACTATCTACGGTACTGGAGGTATCAATACCTTTCTTAATGGTGAGGCCGGCAATGATGTTATAGTAAGTGGTCATAGCGGTCCCAACTACGTTGAACATTACGAGACTTACAATGAAGAATCTGAACACGTCGACGTTACAACTCTTGTCGCCGACACTTCAGATAGAGCCATAACAGTTTCTAATGTCACGATTAAGGGAGGCAAGGGCAATGATACAATCGCTATAGGCAGCAAAGCCAGCAAACAGGTCGTTCAATACGCGAGCGGCGACGGCAACGACATTGTTTATGGATACACTGCAGCGGATACAATTCACATCACAAGCGGCGAATATACAACTCAAAACAGCAGCAATGATGTAATTATCAAAGTAGGATCAGGTTCAGTCAAACTTAAAAATACTAAAGGTGTCAAGCTAAATATCAAAGGCACTTATGGCGGTTCTTCATCAACAACAAAAATTTCAACGCTCAACATAACAAATTCTTATAATTCGCCTATAACTATTGATTCCGGTGTTGAAACTGTCGATGCTTCCAAACGTACAACCGCAGTTAGAATCACTGGAAATTCCCTCGCAAACTCAATCAAAGGCGGAAAAAGTGATAATACCTTGATTGGTGGTGAAGGAAATGATACCCTAACCGGTGGCAGCGGTAATAATGTTTTTCAATATGCAAGCGGTGACGGCAACGATGTTATAACCAACTACAGCGGCAATGACACCATTGAAATTACTGATGGAGTATACTCAACTCAAAATAGCGGAAACGATGTCATTGTCAAGGTTGGCAGTGGCTCAATTAGTCTTAAAAATGCTAAAGGCACGACACTTAATATTATAGGCACCATCTCAAATAAGGTTAGTATTCCAAGTGATTCAGTTACTTACAATGGTCATTCTTATAAACTTTATACAGTTGGAAAAACTTGGGACGAAGCAAAAACTTATTGTGAAAATCTTGGTGGTCATTTAGTTGCGATAAATACTTCAGGTGAGCAAAGTATTGTTGAAAATATGATTAGAGATGGCAGTAAAAGTAGTTATTGGCTCGGTGGATATAAAAATAGTGCCGGTGATTGGAATTGGGTAACAAACGAACCGTTCGCTTATAGTAATTGGGCTATTGGTGAACCTAATAATGCTGAGGAAGCAGAAGATAAACTTATGATATTTAAAAATCCTGATCCAAAAAATCCTGAGGCTAATTTTGGTGATTGGAATGATTTAGCAGCAGATTGTGCCGAAGGTGCATATCCTGCTACAATTTATGGCAAAAGTTCTTTTGGGTTTATTTGTGAGTGGGATACAGTCAGCAGCAGCTCAATTTCAGTGACTCTTACAAATTCTGACAGTTCGCCTTATACAGCAAGCTCAAACATCAAAAACATTAATGCTTCAAGTCGTACAACTGCCGTCAAGATTAAGGGCAATTCTCTGTCAAACTCAATCGTCGGTGGCAGTGGTGACGATTCTCTCAGCGGCGGTGCCGATGCTGATACTCTAAATGGCAGCAAAGGCAATGATACGCTAATCGGTGGAGCAGGCAACGATGTTTTTATCTATCAAAGCGGTCAAGGTAATGATGTCATCTCTGATTACGCCGCTGGACAAGATAAAATTATAATTTCCAGCGATTTTACTTCTTCGCTGAATGATTCAAATGTGATTTTAAAAGTTGGCAATGGCTCAATCAAAATTAACAACGGCGTTAAAAAATTAATTTCAATTACTGACTCTGACGGTAATGTGGCTTCGTTGCTGTATGGTTCAAAAGCTAAAGATACGCTAATCGGTTCCAATTCTAAAGATTCGATTTATGGAAACGACGGAAATGACCTTATTGATGGCGGTAAAGGTGCTGATTTTATCGAAGGTGGCGTTGGTGCTGATACTATCATTGGTGGCAAAGGCAAGGATACTTTAAGTGGTGGTAAAGGCAAAAATGTTTTCATTTACAACAACGGCGACGGTAAAGACACTATCACTGATTATAAATCAACGGATTCTTTACAAATTAACGGCAGCTATTCAACGCAGGTAAGCGGTCAAGATGTAATTATAAAAGTCGGCAGCGGTTCCATTACACTTAAAAACGCGATCAATGAGAAATTAAATATTGATACTTCGCTTAACTATGTCGAGGAAAACTGGTTTAACGCTGATGATGACTTTTTGACGAACGAGCTTGACTCAATTATTGAAGTATCTAATAGTGAATTTAGTATTGTTGATACACTCTCGACACTTGCTTCAAAAACGAAGTCTTACGATGTCTCCTTTTTAAATTCTGTTGCGTCCGTAATAAAGTAGTGCTATAGCGAAGCAAGAAAAAAGCGGCTTATATCATCATATGGTATTCGCTGCTTTTTGAATTTTGCAAAAAAAAACGATAATAGCTGATTATAGGCGGTTATACGCCAAAATAGCCTTTGTCAATGGAATTTTTATTGTAATTTCATTTAATATCTCTAAAAAATCGTAGTTTGCTCTGATTTACTTCATTTTACATATGGCAACATGATATTTTGAACTTGTTATAATTTATTTACTTTGCTAAACTGACTATACTAAATTTCGTTTCGTGATTATATATTTGTTTTATTTTTATTAATTATGATTAAATTATGAATGGAGATATTAATATGAAGCTAAAGACGGTAATAAAAAGATCGGGCACAATGGTCAATTATGATAGAAGTAAAATCGTCAGTGCTATATCCGGAGCTAACCGTGATGCCACGACTAAGCAAGACCGCCTTAATACTTCAGAAATTGACATCGTAACAAATGCTGTTGAAAGTGCCATTGAAAATCGAGAGAGTATCGGTGTTGAAGAAATTCAAGATATTGTGGAGAAAAGCCTCATGGAAAAAGGTTTTTTTGACGTTGCGAAACAGTACATTGTTTATCGTGAAAAGCATGCACGTCGTCGCGAAGCACAAAAAAAATTAATGGAGACATATCGCGATATTTTTTTTGCTAATTCTGCTGATATTGATCTTAAACGCGATAACGCAAATATCAATACTGATGCTTCAATGGGTATCATGTTAAAACTCGGCGCAGAAGGTTCAAAACATTTCGTTGATAATTATGTTTTGCCGGAAGAATACGCAATCGCCGACCATGAAAATTTTATTCACATTCATGACAAGGATTTTAGCTTGATAACTTTTAACTGCTGCCAAATTGATTTACTTAAATTATTCCGCAACGGTTTCAGCACCGGACACGGCTTTTTACGTGAACCAAATTCGATTCGTTCTTATGCCTCTCTTGCTTGTATTGCGATTCAAAGTAATCAAAATGACATGTTTGGCGGTCAATCAATAAACGCTTTTGATTATGCAATGGCAGAAGGTGTCAGAAAGTCTTTCAAGAAGGCGGTAAAATCTGAAATTAAACGTGCCGCTTTTTATTGTAATGTTGATGATGCCAATATTGACGAAATTGATTTTGAAATTTGCAGGTATTCGGAAAATGAAAATACTGCGGCTGTTGAGCACTTGTCAAAAACAACAGGTCTTAACGAAAAATTAGCTGCAGCGATTTACAAAGAGGCTTGTAAAGATGTCGAGGAAGAAACTCACCAGGCTATGGAAGCACTGATTCATAACTTCAACACGTTACATAGTCGAGCCGGAGCGCAAGTGCCGTTCAGTTCAATTAACTATGGTATGGACACTTCACCGGAAGGACGTTTAGCGATTCGCGAGGTACTTAATGCGACTGAAGCAGGTTTAGGTAATGGTGAAACGCCGATATTTCCAATTTCTGTATTTCAGCTTAAAAGTGGCGTAAATTACGATTTTAATGATCCAAATTACGATTTATTTCAAAAAGCTTGTCAAGTGAGTGCTAAAAGATTGTTCCCTAATTTTGTCAACATTGATGCGCCTTATAATTTGCAATACTATAAACCAGGTGATTATAATAGCTGCGTTGCAACTATGGGCTGCAGAACTCGTGTCATGTCAAATGTAAATGGTCCTGAAGAATCCGGCAGTCGTGGCAATTTCGCTTTCGTGACAATTAATCTGCCAAAATTAGCGCTTGAGGCTAAATGCAACATTGATGACTTTTTTGAACTCTTTGATAAGTATATTAAAATCAGTCATGATTATCTGTTGTTCCGACTCAAGACAATCGAAGATAAGCACGTTTACAATTATCCGTTTTTGATGGGTCAAGGTGTTTGGATGGGCAGCGATAAATTAAAACCGACGGACAGCATTAAAGACGTTTTGAAACATGCTTCGTTGTCCATTGGCTTTTGTGGTCTTGCTGAATGCCTTGTTGCTTTGACAGGCAAACATCACGGTGAAAGTGAAGAATCTCAACAACTAGGCTTAAAAATTGTCGGTTATCTTCGTGGTAAAACTGATAAATTTACTGCGATAGAAAGTAAAAATTGGACGACTTTCGCAACACCTGCAGAATCAACTGCTGGTCAATTTCAGCGTTCCAATCGCAAAAAGTACGGCTTAATTAAAGGTGTGACTGACAGAAATTACATGACAAATTCAAACCACGTGCCAGTTTATTACAAAATGAACGTTATGAAAAAAATTGAAATTGAAGCGCCGTATCATGCACTTTGTAATGCCGGACATATCGCTTATATTGAAATTGACGGTGATCCTGCAAAAAATCCAACTGCATTTGAGGCAGTCATAAGAGCAATGCACGATTCAAATATGGGTTATTTCAGTATTAATCATCCTGTAGATCGTGATCCGATTTGTGGATACACCGGAATTATTGAAAACGAATGTCCACACTGCCATCGCAAAGAAGTTACTTGTGGAACGTTTCATATTAATAGATTAAAAATTTGACACTTCACACATGTAATTTGGCAAATACTGATTATGTTTTTTCTATATAATTAAATATTGTGTAAATCCATTGAAGATAATAAATTCTTCTTGGACTTACACAATTTTTTTACCAAAATGTGTCGAAAAGACTCTAACTTTAGTTATAGTGCTAAACATAGTTGATTAATCAACTCAAAGAGATGTATATAAAACAGCGCCAAATAAGGAAATATCAGCACGAATGCCTGACAAACTTTGTTATAAGTCTTGGCGATAAGGTGTATGTAGAGAAGATGAATTTTACAGCGCTATCAAAGAAAATAAAGAAAGCAGAAAAGGATGATAAGGGAAAATACAAACGATGAAGACGCTTCGGCAAGAGCATAGCGAATCATGTCCCTGCTATGTTTCTTGCCATTTTAGATAGAAAACTCAAGAAGTATGACAACAAGGTACAAAGATATATATAGCGTATTCCTAATAATGAATGTAAAACTTCACTCTAAGCAAAGTGGACAGCACCACAAGAAGTTTGATAGAAGAATTTCTGTCCATTTGGATTATATCAAAATTTTTTTCTATTACTCTAGCAATTAAAAATACCCAAATTAAGCAATGTAGCATTTTTTTATAAAAGCCAATTTTCATGATGAAATAAGTTTGAAATTTTTTCAGGCTGTTTGAGTATTTTATTCATGATTTTTTCTTTTCCAGCAATTCTTGCACTGCTTTTCGAGTCCATAATGAATACTCTAACTCCCATTAGTCGAGTGTGTGTTTTTTTATTGAGTTCTGTCTTTTTCATATTCATTGTTTCTTATAAGCCGGAGTGATAATATCTTAATTTTACTTTATTACAACAGCAAGATAAAAAACAAATAATTGAAAATAAAACGAAAAATTAGTTACATGTTGCGGTTACGTTACACATATTAAGCTAAAAGATTTTAAACTAAAAAGGCAGACTTTAAACCTATAAAGCCCTGCCTTTGTTAATTTCATAGATGGTGCGTCCGGCCCGACTCGAACGGGCGACCCACGGCTTAGAAGGCCGTTGCTCTATCCAACTGAGCTACGGACGCTTAAAACATACACAGATTTTTAATACTTACAAACACTATATTAACAATGCTATCATAGTATATGAGATTCCTTTGATTTTGTCAAGATATTTATTAAATTTTGTCACTTTTTTCAATGCTGACAAATTGCAATATCAGATTTCAAGTAATTGAGCTACAAAATCTAAAAATTCATCATTTAAATTGGCTATACAAATATTTTATTCTATATCGTTCCACCATTGTTTAAACTTTTGTCCGGATTGTCCAATATAAACCTTTTCGCCAATCATAGGCGTCAATCGCTCAAAAGATTTTTCTTTACACATATAATTCATCACATTAAAAGGCTCTTTCCAGCCATGTAATGCGAGAGCAAATTTCCCATTGTGTGACGTAACAAGCTGTCGAGCGCCAACGTCAAGGGTTGCTTGTGCTGTTTCTTCCGGCAACAAATGAATTTTATGCCAATTTTCATTGTATTGACCGTTTTCCATTATTGCCAAGTCAAAACCATTAAAACGTTTACCAATGTCCTTAAAATGCTCGCCATAACCACCATCACCGCTGCAAAATACTTTTAATTTCGGCGTTATAAAAGCAAAACTACACCACTCTGTCGGATTAGTTGTCAAAAATCTGCCTGAAAAATGCTGTGAAGGCAAAATATTTATACTAAAATCTTTTGATAAATTTATTTCGGTATACCAATCTTCTTCATGGAGTTTATTTAAATCAAAATTCCACTGCTCAAAATATTCACCGACACCAAGCGGACAGACGATATTTTTAATTTTAGGCTTTAATGACATTACGCTTGCATAGTCAAGATGATCCCAATGATCGTGAGTTATAGCAAGTACATCAATCTCGGGAAAATCCTCTGCTGTATAAATATTGCTGCCCGGAAATGCTCTATTGATAAAAAAAATCGGTGAACCATAGCTGGAAAAAACCGGATCAATTAAAATTTTAAATCCGCAAATTTGCAAGTAGAATGTGGAATGTCCCATCCATATTAATATATTTTCATCTGACGGAATTGATTTTAATTCTGTCTTTTTTGATAACATTTCATGTTTTGGAAACAGTTCCGATTTGTCTCGCATAATAAATTTAAACGTTGCCAAAAATCGATTTTCTGGTTTTTGTGTTGTCATAATATCAACCGGTTCCAGACATTGAAAATGACCATTGACATAATGAGGCGATGCTTGTATTCTTGCTAATCTGTCACCACTTGGCAATCTGCCAAATTTCGGTTGATTTACAAACCATAATCCACCACCTGCAGCAAGACCTAATGCACCAAGTCCACCTAATATAAAAGTGCGCCTATTCATTTAAATGCCTCCAATTTATGTTTCCTGTATTTTAATCTGTCAACTAAAATTTTGCAAGATGAAGTAAACTTTATACTTTAAATTTTATATTTGTGCTATAATAAATGTAAATATTTATGCAGGAGTGGATTTAATGAGTATTTTGAAATTAAAACCAGCGTGTAAAGATTATCTTTGGGGTGGTCATCGTCTTGTAGAGGAATATGACGTGGAATATGGCGGAAAAATTTTAGCGGAAGCATGGGTACTTTCATGTCATTCTGACGGCGCCTCAATCATCGTCAATGGTGAATATGCTGGAAAAACTTTGCAAGAATATCTTGACGCAGAAGGTCTGGAAATTCTCGGCACAAATTGTCGGCGTTTTAGAGAATTTCCGATTTTGACAAAATTCATTGATGCAAAAGATAATTTATCTATACAAGTTCACCCAAGTAACAGTTTTGCACTTCAGAACGAAGGACAATATGGCAAAACCGAGATGTGGTACATTCTTGATGCTGAAGAAGGCGCTTTTCTTTATTACGGCTTCAAACGTGAAATCAGTAAAGAAGAATTTGCCGAACGTATCAAGGCAAATACTCTCCTTGAGGTGCTTAACGCCGTTGAAGTTCATAAAGGTGATACACTTTTAATTGAATCTGGAACGCTGCACGCGATTGGCGAAGGCATATTACTTGCTGAAATTCAACAAAATTCTAACGTTACTTACAGAATTTACGATTATGGTCGAGTAGGCAAAGATGGCAAAAAACGCGATTTGCACATTGAAAAAGCTCTTGCCGTTACAAATAGAGTACCTATAGTTAGAAAAAATGATAATTATCCTCATCTTGCGGATTGTGACTACTTTACGGTTGATAAATTAAATCTTGACGGAAAAATGACTTACCGTGTTCAAGGTACAGTTTGTGACACTTCATTTTTGTCGATATTGATTCTTGACGGAAATGGCACAATCAGTAATCAAGGTGAACAAATTTCCTACAAAAAAGGCGATTCGCTGTTTTTACCTGCTAATTCCGGTGATTGGCAGATTGAAGGCACTTGTGATGCACTTTTAACAACAATTCGCGAAAAGGCTAATCCTATTCGTGTTGGCGTTAATATTGGCTCATCTGAAATTCAACTCGGAATAGTCAACGAACAAAATGAACTTTTAGCAGTGGAAAAATATCCTACTAATCCGAAACGTCCGCCATTGGAAATTGTCAACGAGACTGCTCAAAATATTTTGTCTTTGCTGAAAAAAAATAACATACCGATTGAACAATGCGTCGGTGTCGGCGTTGGTGTGCCTGGAACGATTGATAAAAGGCATGGTAAGGTTATTTATTCAAATAATATTCGTTGGGAGGATATTCCGCTTGCCAAAGGACTCGGCGAATTTATTCCGTGTCCGGTGAGAATTGCCAACGATGCGGATTGTGCAGCACTTGGCGAGGCAATCGCAGGTGCCGGCAAAAATTACAGTGACGTTGTTATGTTCACTCTCGGCAACGGCGTAGGCGGCGGAATTATTTTAAACGGTGGAGTTTTTGAAGGCGGCATGATTGGCGGTGCCGAATTTGGTCATCAAGTCATTCGCGTTAATGGTCGTCTTTGCAGTTGCGGACGTAAAGGCTGCCTTGAGGCTTATGTTTCCGTGCCGGCACTTTTAAAAGCCGCCAGTCAAGTTGCAGGCAGAGAAATGACATTAGAAGAAATTTTCAGCAAGGTCGAACAAGGTGACGTTGAAATAAATGAAGTTATAGAGCAATATACTTTAATGCTTGGCGAAGGTATTGTAAATATCGTTAATATGTTTCGTCCTCAACTTGTACTTTTAGGCGGCGTAATGTCGAATTATGCTGACAAATTGATTGAGCCAATCAAACAAATGGTTAAGGAAGACTGTTTTGGCGGTATGACTTCGCTCGTTCCCGAAATTGCCATTGCAGAACTCGGAAGTAATGCCGGAATGATAGGTGCTGCTAATTTATAATTACGACTGATGAATTGAACCTATACCGTCTATTGCAACATCAACGCCGGTATCTTTAAAAGTCTTCATTTCATTGGCAGCAAATAATGCTGAACGTACAATTTCAATTCCAATACAGGCAACTTCGCCGTCAAGTTCATCATCTTCACCTTCGCTATCGTTGACAACAAGTCTTGTAGCATGAAGAATATATGGTCGAATTTCCGGACAAAGCTGCTCTAAATATCTTGCTATTATATCGACTGCGCCTGAATCAAGAACAACTAAACTGCTGTTATGTGCAGCGGCAATTATTGCACCAATAACAGCGCTTACCAAATTTCGACGCGACTTTGGAACAAATTTTAAAAATTCTTCAGCATTATATTTAAGGCTGCCATCTTCTTTAAGCAAAACCTGTCCTAATTCCTCTGCAATATCTTCATATCTTTCAACGTTGTTGACTATAGAAATGCCAATTATTGGAACTTTAAAACTCGTATCTTCGGCAGTCATTCTACCAAAATCAAAAACGGTCGTTGAATCTTCGTCTTTTTTTATAACGGCAATCGTCATGTCAACGTTAAATCTTTCCGCTGTATCAACAATATCACTCAGCGAATTTTCAACGTCCATTTCATCATTTTCGTAGCTCTCCTTAAAATCGTCAACTTCATCAACTTTATCGGTGAAACATATTAAATTTGCCCTTAACTTTTTACTTGGCAATTCTTCCGTTGAGATACCTGCCGTTTGAATTGCAATTTCCTCCAAAAGACCGAGACTTTCATAAGGTTTTGATAAATTGTCAATGCGATTTTTACAGCGTTCCATAGAATATTTATCAAGTCTAGGCATTGTATTAAGATAAAAATTAAAAGTTCTGTCCGTTACGGAAATGTTTTCATCACTCATGTATTTAAATTCAATGTCAAAGTCTTCGTCATCTTGAGCTGACATTTGAAAACGCTGATCGCTTGTGCCGTCATAAATATTTAACTCAACGTCGTATTCTTCATCGTCATCATCATCATCGAAGTCAAAATCAAATTCAAAATCTTCATCATCTTCGTCGTCTTCATCATCGTCATAATAATTGTCATCATAATCATATTTGTTGGCAATTTTTTCAAGGAGTCTTGCAACGATTGAAGAACCAACTGCCTCGCCAAGTGCCAAATCTAACTTTAACATTGGTTGCAGCTCAAGATACTCAAGAATTAAATTTTGACCTTTTTCGCGAGCGATATGAGAGGCAATGATATTAGAACGACATTCCGGCACGATCGCACAGGCAAGCAGAGCGGCAACGGCACTGTTAAAGCCGTCAATTATTGCAAGAGAATTTGAATTAAATGCGCCGATAAAAATTCCGGTCATGCAGCCAATTTCAAATCCGCCAACTTTTGCCAAAATTTCAACGGCCTTGTGATCTATGTCTTTATCCTTGAAATTGATTTTATTAGCCGCAATAGCTTTCTTGACAATCTCAATTTTGTGAGCATATCGTTCATCTGAAATATTTGTGCCGCGACCTGTAACTTTTTCCGGCGGTTGTTTTAACATCAAAGAGGTGATAGCTGCACTTGAAGTTGTATTTCCGATACCCATTTCACCAGGTAAAAAGCAGTTATAACCAGCTTCTGAAGCGGTTTTTACAATTTCCATACCGATTTTTATGGATTTTACCGCCTGTTCAATGGTCATTGCTGCACCTTTTGTGATATTTTGAGTGCCACGTGCAATTTTTCTGTTTACGATATTCGGCAAATCGCTAATATCCGCATCCACACCAACATCAACGACAATTAATTCCGAATTTGCAAAATTGGCAAAAGCATTTGCCGCCGCGCCACGTGATACGAGATAATTTTTAACCATTTGCGCCGTAGTTGCCTTTGGATAAGCGCTGACATCTTCAGCCGCAACGCCATGATCTGCACAACAAATAATAGTACAATTCCTTATCCTGTCGAAATTTTTTTGAATTTCTTCGTAGTTAGAAGTTATATCAATCAAATTCATCTGTTTAATTTTAGCTCCTTTGATTTTAATTAATAATTAGTTTTTGCTTCTTTTGACAAGTGTTTTTATAACTTTAGCGCCGGTATTGTGAATTTTTCTGAGCGGAGCAACTCGCGTTTTGATTTTAGGTTTAATTTCACGCTCAAGACCAAAATCGCCTCGTTTTAAGAACGTAGATTTAATCTTGTCCGGTTGAAAAAATTTTCGCAGTTCTTTACTTAAAAGCTCCGGTTCAGTATCTTCGCTGCAAGTAAAAACATCAACGGCAACATATCTCAATTCGGCGTAAACGTGAATCGCTATATGACCCTGTTCAAAAGCACCAATTATTGAAATGTGATTTTCAGAAAGTGTTGAGGCTTGTAAACCAGGTTTATCGCCAATGACTTTAATGAGTACGTTTTTTATTTCTTCGACATCGTTAAGTTTTTTTGAATTGCAGTTATAAAGATCAATCGTCAACTGACGTGCTAAAATTTTCATGCTATGTACCTTCTTTCAAAAAAATTTTATACCAAATAATTTAACAAATTCTAAGCAATATTGCAAGCAAAAATCATTTGAAAGCAAAACTGAAACAGGCACCGCCGTCAAATACATTTTTACAAGTAAGTGAAATTTTATGACGTTTTGCTATTGCTGCTGCGATTGGCAAACCTAAACCTGTACCGGTCGGATTTTTATTATCTTTATGGCTTTTAAAACGTTCAAAAATGTTTAGCAGCTCATCTTCAGCAATTCCGCAGCCGTGATCTCGAATATCTACTTGCAATTTTTCATTGGCGTTATGAATTGTAACTTCAATAAAACTTTCAAACTCGGAAAATTTAACGGCATTGTCAAGAACAATTAAAAACATTTGACGCAATCTGTCATAATCGCCTTTAATAATCGTTACAGGCAATTTTGGACAGATTATTTTTATTTGCTTCTTTACGGCGATTTGTTCAGCGGAGCGAATCGCATCATTTAAAGCATCAAAAATATTTAACTCGCTCATCTCAATTTTAAAATCAACGCTTTGTAGTCGTGAAAGTTCAAATAAATCATTGACAAGCCGTTGAAGACTTATAATATTATCTGAAATCTGATTTAAATAATTTTGTCGCTTTGTCTCGTCATTAACAATACCTGAAGTCAAAAGTTCCAATGAGCCGCGAATAACAGTGATTGGCGTCCTCAATTCATGCGACACGCTAGCAATAAATTCCTGTTTCATCTTGTCAAGTTCAGTTTTCTTGCGCTCAACTTCGTCTAACCTTTTTGCAAGAATATCCAGATTTGTTGCAAGTGAGCCAATTTCGTCGTCCTGTTCAATGCCGGAACGTGCCTTATAATTTCCACTTGTAAGCTGTACAGCTAATTCCTCCATATTTTTAAGCGGTTTCACAAAACGTCGAGATAAAATCAAAGATAAAATCAGCGCAACAAAAAAGCCAGCAGCTATACAAATTACAAAAATTTTTAAACTGTCGTGTTGAGCTGCTTGAACTTCAGATAAATTTCTATGCAGTAATAATGCCTTTGTGACTTTGCCGGAACTTTTCAAAGGTACACCAGCAGTAACAGAAGGTTCTGAAAGAATTGAACTAAAATCTTCGCTGATTATAATTTCGCCGTCAAAAACTCTTTTTAAAACCTCGTCGGCGTTTTCCGGCAACTCCTCATAATCAGTTGAATTTTCATCACCGTAAAGAATGTAACTTTGACTTTGTGAATCGACTATCCAAACTTCGCTTTGAGACAAATTATTTAATTCCTGCAAATATTGAGCCATTGAAGAATTATTAAAAGTTCTTCGGCAGTACATGTGATGTTGATAATTATTTTTGTCGCTTGACATGTGTCTGCAACGCATCTGATGACGTTCCATGTGTTGCTGCATAATTTGCGGATTTTGTTCAATCGCTTCCGCAATAGTCAAGGCACGCTGCCGAAATTCTTCAACGTGATTATTTTTGATATGATTCAGAAACAGCAGACTAAATAAGGCGCCTATTACGATTGAAAACGTAGTCAAAGCCGCTGAAAAATAAATAAACAGCCGCCGCGTCAATTTGTGATTCATCTCTTTACCTCAAAAGTGTAACCTATTCCATAAATCGTTTTAATTTGCCAATCTGGATGAGGAAATTTTGACAATTTTGCACGAATCCGCTTAATATGAGTATCAACTGCACGAGTACCGCCTTCATAATCCAAAGTCCACAATCTATCCAAAATATAATCACGTGAAAAAACACGATTTTTATCGCGAATCAAAAGCCAAAGTAAATCCAATTCTTTGCGAGTCAGTGAAATTATATTGCCGGACAAAACTGCTTGACAAGTATCAAAATTAACGGTCAAATTGCTGTAACTTATAAAATTTTCACTGCTGCTGCCTTTAATAACATTTCGTTCAAGTCGGCGCAAAACCGCACGAACTCTTGCCATGACTTCTGCCGCCGAAAAAGGTTTAACGATATAATCATCAGCGCCAATGTCAAGACCCATAATTTTATCATAATCTTCGCTTCGAGCAGTTATCATTAAAATCGGCACGTTTGATTCACTGCGAATTATTTTGCAAACTTCAAAACCGTCAATTTTTGGCATCATTACATCAAGTAAAATTACGTCAAATTTGCTTTCACGAAATTTTTTAAGAGCTTCTTCGCCGTCAAATGCCGTTGTAACCTCATAATTTGAAGCCTCAGCAAAATTTTTTAAAATGTCTACAATCGCCATGTTATCATCTGCAATTAACATTTTTAACAAAAAAATCGCCTCCTATACATGTTTGATATAAAAACGATAGGCAAATATTAAAAAGATTGTTGTAACGAACCAACTTACAGGATAAGTTGCCATAAGTGTTTCATAAGTCGGCGATTGTACGAATAAAGTATAGACCCAAGTGATGCGAATACCGCAAACACCGATCAATGTTAAAATCGCCGGTGCAAGCGAAATTCCATAGCCACGCAATGCGCCAGAAATACCTTCCATGACAACGTTGATTAATTCCGGTGCGACTATATACCAAAGGCGTAGTGTGCCAAGTTCGATTACATTAGGGTCTTCGTTGAAAAATCTCAGCAATGAGTCAGCAAAAATTAATATACATGCTGACAGAGAAGCCATAAAAATTAAATTTAAACCCATTGCAACCCAAGTAACTCTTTTGCAGCGAGGTAAATTTTTTGCGCCGTAATTTTGACTGACAAAAGTTGTCGTCGCTTGTCCAAAGGCGTTTATTATGCAGTAGACATTTATTTCAATCGTAAATGCTGCAGCAGAAGCCGCCATTGCATCAGCACCTAAGGAATTAATTGCCGCCTGAATCAGCAAATTTGAAATTGAAAACACCATGCCTTGTATACCGGCAGGCAGACCAATTCTAATGATTTCACGCAAAATTATTTTGTCGGCAAAAGAGATTTTAGTCATTTTTAACGTCTCAATATCAATGTGAATGATACCTGTTGACTTGAAAAGTGAGCGAAACAAAATTAAAGCGCTGACACCGTTTGCAATTACCGTAGCAAGAGCGACACCATAGGCACCCATATTAAAAATCAGCACAAATATGAGATTTAATGCAAGATTTAAAGCACTTGCAATAATTAGGCTAATCATTGGCGTATTCGTATCGCCGCGACTTCTAAAAATTGCCGCCTCAAAATTGTAAATACCAATAAGCGGCATTCCCATTAAATAAACTCGCAGATAAATTTCCGCCATTTCACGGACCTCAACAGGAACTTCGAGCCATTCAATGACGGGCGAAACTAAAATTTCACCAATAATTGTTACAATAATTCCGGTAATAAGTGCAAGCAAAAAGGCAGTATGTACCGCTTGGTGAGCCAATCTGTGATTTTTTGCGCCGATGTTCTTTGCAATGACCACATTTGCGCCCAAAGAAAGACCAATAAAAAGATTTACGAGCAATCCTATAATTGAAATGTTATTTCCAACTGCCGCCATTGCATTTTTACCAACAAATTGACCTAAAACCGCAACATCAGCAGCATTGAAAAGCTGTTGCAAAAATCCGGTCACAGCCAAAGGCAACGCAAAATAAATTATTTTATCCCAAAGTGAGCCGTTTAGCATGTCTATTTCGTGTGCTTTTTTAAATTTTTCCAACATATTTATTGGCGCCAGCTTTCATTTTACATAGATTTTGATTATAATTAATTTAGTTAATATTATATTCGTTTCGTTGATAAAAATTCAAGTGAATTTAAAAATTTAGAGGTGGCGACATGAAAATTATTATTGCGATAGACTCATTTAAAGGCAGTTTGTCATCAATGGAAGCAGGTAAAATTTCAAGTTCTGCAATAAAAAAAATTCTGCCAAACGCAGAAGTTAAAATTTATCCGCTTGCTGACGGCGGTGAAGGTACAGTTGATGCTATCGTTGAAGGATTGAACGGCGAAATTGTCAACGTTGAAGTCACAAATCCACTCGGTAAAAAATTTTTGAGCCGTTACGGCAAAGTTAATCAAACGGCAATTATCGAAATGGCTGACGCTGCCGGTTTAACTCTCATTCCGGAAAATCAACGAAATCCACTTAATACAACGACTTTTGGACTCGGTGAGTTAATCCTGGACGCGACTAAAAATAATTGTCATGAATTTATAATTGGCATTGGCGGCAGTGCCACTAATGATTGTGGTCTTGGAATGTTGACTGCTCTCGGATTTGAGTTTAAGGACTCGCAAAATAAATCCGTTGGAATATTTGGACGCGATCTCGAAAAAGTTGTTGCAATAGACACATCAAAAGTTAATCCGATTATTAAAAATTGTAAATTTAAAATTGCCTGCGATGTAAATAATCCTTTGACCGGATTTAATGGCTGTTCTTACATTTATGCACCACAAAAAGGCGCAAATGTTGAAACTGTTGAATTAATGGACGGCTGGATTAAAAATTTTGCTTCTATCTCGTTAAGTGCGTTAAATGTTGATATTAAAAGTGCTGCAGGTGACGGCGCCGCCGGTGGTCTTGGCTTTGCATTTAGAACATTTTTGAACGGCGAACTGATAAAAGGTGTTGATTTAGTCCTTGATTTGATTAAGATTTCTAATGATTTAATTGACGCTGATTTACTCATAACCGGTGAAGGTAAACTTGACAATCAGTCAGTTATGGGAAAAGCGCCTGTTGGTATTGCAAAGTTGGCAAAATCAATCAATGAAAAAATTTTAACGGTTGCAGTTTGCGGCTGTGCGAGTAATGAAGCTGTTGAAGTTCATAATGCCGGTATAGATGCATATTTTACAATTTTGCAAATGCCTATGTCGACAACGGAAGCCATGAAACTTGAAGTTACTCAGACGAATTTATCGCAAACCGTTGAGGAAATTTTAAGATTGATTATCATGAGGTCATCATTGCGATAAAAATTTGTTTAATATTGCAATGGAAAAAGGAAAAATTAACTTCAGCACGAATTATCGTATGGAACTAAAAAAAATTAAATTTAGATAATTACAAAATCAAATTTTTAAATTATAAGAGGTGTTTTTGATGAAAATTTTTAAAGTTTTCTCAGCGTTACTTCTGTTAGCATTTTTAACAATTTCGCCAGTAAACGCTAAGACGGTTTCGCCGGACGATTCATCAGGATTCGTTCTGCTTTCTGATGTTGTGCCGGATATAATTCAAGAAATTCGTTATTATTCAACATACAATTTTGTTGGAGACAGAATTGACGGATATGATGAACCTTGTGCGTTGATGACCATTGAGGCCGCCAAAGCATTGAAAGCTGTATCTGACGATGTAAAAAATTACGGTTATCGTCTCAAAGTTTATGATGCGTATCGTCCGCAGAAAGCTGTCGATCATTTTGTACGTTGGGCTGAAGACATAGGTGATAAACGTATGAAACCATATTTTTACCCAAAAGTTGACAAAACAAGATTGTTTGCTGAAGGATATATTGACGCAAAATCAGGTCACAGCAGAGGCTCAACCATTGATTTAACACTTTTTGATATGAAAACCGGCAAGGAAGTTGATATGGGTGGTACATTCGATTATTTTGGAGAACTTTCTCACCCGGATTACAAGGGAAAATTAACTAAAAAGCAGCTCAAAAATAGGCAATTTCTACGTGAAATGATGATTAAACACGGATTTAAACCACTTTCAACTGAATGGTGGCACTTTACATTAAAAGATGAACCATATCCCGATACTTATTTCACATTTACAAGCAAAGATTTAAAAAGTAATGGAGTGATTTTATGAAAAAAGTAATTTTGCTAGTTTTTATGGTCATGTTGATGACGTGTGCAACAGTATCGGCACAAGAAATGTCACCGCAGTGGATTAAAAACTTAAAACCTGCTAAAGAAGTAACACAAATGGTTGTAGTTGCTGGAATTGGCGAGACAACAGCTTGGGTATCAATGCACGAGAAAGACGCAACCGGTAATTGGCGGCAGATTATGACGACGCCAGGAATTATTGGCAAAAAAGGACTAGGAAAGACCAAAGAAGGCGATTCGATGACACCTATTGGCGTTTTCCACTTCAATAAAGCATTTGGAATTAAAAAAAATCCAGGTTGTGCATTCGAATACACTAAAGTTAATGAAAATCTTTACTGGTCAGGCGATCCGAATTATAAATATAACGAACTTGTAGACATTCGTGATTATCCAAATTTAAACAAAGAGGACAGCGAACACCTGATTGACTATCCGATTTATTATAACTATGGACTTAACATCAGTTACAATGAGGAAGGCACTGCCGGCAGAGGTTCAGCTATTTTTCTGCATTGCTTTGGACCATTTAAGCCATATACCGGCGGCTGTATAGCAATTCCGGAAGATAAAATGCTTTTTGTAATGAAGAATGTCAAAAAAGATTGTGTCGTTGTGATTGATTATCTAAAAGAACTCTCGCCAGAAACTTATAAGGAATTGAAACTATGATGAAAAAATAGTGCAATCATTGATAAAATAGGTGATGAATGACAGGCATAAATAAACTTAATCAGACAATAACACTTATCAAAATGCGGCGTAATACCCCTAGCTTTAGCTATGGGGATATAAGCCGCAAAAAATGTTGACTTTGCATACCAATTTCGCTAAAATAGCCTTAGCGGTTAGACTTCCGCTTTAAAAA
>CAJOHI010000031.1 GCA_905234365.1 uncultured Selenomonadaceae bacterium
AACGGACAAAAATATAAAATTTACCGCACAAAAATTATTAACGATAAACTTGAGATTTTGGAAATACAGGCGCCAAATTCCAAAAAGTTATTATTCGCTGATTTTATGCGCGGACATCATGATTTTAAAATTCCAAATGCCTCATTCTAATTAGATTGGTGGTGATATTTTGATAAGTACATTGATAATAGCAAGACCTAAGAAGCGCTTATTTTTAGGTTTAATGCTGATTTCTGAATTTCTTGTCGCATTGTTGCTTTATGGATTATGGAAAATAACTTATCCTGGACTTTCCGGCATTTATGAACATTTGCCAGTATTTCTCGGCGCATTGATGATTTTGGTTTCAACATTTTCAGTCGGAACAGTTTGCAACATGGTACTGGCGATGAAAGGTTATCCATATTTGCCGATGTTCAGAAAGTACAGTTACGAACTCATACGTTTATTATTTCCACTTTCAGTACGTGTCGGCAAAATATTCGGTATCAGTCGGAGACAATTAGAAGGTTCATTTATTGCCGTTAGTAATTTAATATTTTTAAAATGCGGAATTAAAGTCAAGGCAAATCGTTTGCTTGTCTTAGTGCCACATTGTCTGCAATTAGCGTCGTGTCCTCATAAAATTACACGTGATCCGAATAATTGTAAACGTTGTGGTGGCTGCAATATTGGCGATTTAATGAAACTGTCGGACGAATACGGTTTTCATTTCTTGGTAGCAACCGGAGGAACTTTAGCGCGTCAATTTGTTAAAGAGATGAGACCAAAAGCAGTTTTAGCGATTGCCTGTGAGCGTGATTTAATGAGCGGTATCCAAGATGTATATCCGTTGCCTGCTGTTGGTGTATTAAATATTCGACCGAATGGACCTTGTTACAATACAAAAGTTGATATGGAAGACGTGCGAAAAATGCTTAAAAAAATTATTATTGATTGATTTTATTGAAAATTTAATTTATAATAAAACTAACATTAATTATTGGAGCGTGCAATTAATTTGTAGATTTTAATTCATAAGTAGACATGGGAGGCGTCTAAAATGGCTGTGAATGGAATCATTAACATAAATCGAGGTTACGGCAGTGAAAGCAGAGCGCAATTTAATTTTAATAGATTTACTACAAATGTTATGCTGGATAATATGGATAAAATCCACAGCAACCAACTTAATATTTCCGAAGAATTGCGTGACAGGCTGAGAGATTCGAGAAGTAATAGCAATGATGACAGCATTGATTATAAACTTTACGTTAAAGAAGACGAAGATAATCAAGCTGATAAGCCGAGAGCTAAAGATTTTAAACATCATCATGTAATTTTAAATCCTGGTGAATCGTTAATGAAGGCGCCAGGACGTACTTCTTCGCCTGCCGAATGTTCAACTTGTGCCAGTCGAAAATATCAGGACGGCTCCGATGAAAATGACGTTTCATTCAAGACACCAACTCATATTTCGCCTTCAATCGCAGCAAATGTCATTCTTGGTCATGAACATGAACACGTTGCCAACGCATACCAAAAAGAACATGAAACAAGCGTCAACCATAGTCACACTCATGCTCATGTCGATCAAGCATCAGTCAGACTAAAAACAGACATTTGTCCTGAATGTGGTCGAGTTTATTTTTCCGGCGGTGTCACAAATACAGTTATTTCCTATGTCGATGATGAGCAGTTTGAAGATAAACATTATAATCCGAAAATTTTTGTGCCTTCAGCTTACAAAGATAGCCTCAAAGACGATTACGATTTGCAGGAATTGTTAGAGGAAACCGGCGCTGAGATTGAATATTTTGACGATCCAAATTACAAGGAAGAAAATCCTTATATCATTGTGCCGATGTCGCTTAAAGACAGACTTGGCAAAGAAGCCTACATTGAGTTTTTGGAAGATGTTACAAATTTGAAGATTAAACCTTATGACAGTCCGGCTGATGAGGAAGAAAATAACAGATATAAACCTTACAAAATGTTTAATAAACAAAATATTAATTATCAAGGCTCAAATGTCGATATGAATTCATAATTAATATATAAATTGCGAGGCAGCAAATATTTTACAATGAAGGTGAAAAGTTTTTTATGGATAAAGCCAGAGCGGCTGCTGCGAAAGTAGTATTTGAGGTAAGTGAGCGCGGCGCTTATTCTAATGTTGCGCTGTCTAAAATATTAAGAATAGAAAATCTCAGCGATATTGACAGGCGTTTTGTTACGGAATTGGTTTACGGCACTGTTAAAACCGGCAAATCCATTGACTGGATAATTTCAAAATATATAAGTCGTTCATTGAAAAAAATTGATCCTAAGGTTATGGCAATTCTTAGGATTAGTTTTTTTCAGATATTTTTTTTAGATCGTGTGCCGAATTTTGCTGCCGTTAATGAAGCTGTTGAGTTGGCAAAAAAAATCAGCGTTGGCAGTTCAAAATTTGTAAATGCAGTCTTGCGTTCGGCACTTCGTGAACCGAATAAGGCAAAATTTCCAACAAACGATACAGCAGAATCCATAGCGCTTTCAATGTTTCACCCTCAATGGCTGATTGAGCGCTGGATTAAACAATTTGGAATTGAGGATACAAAGGCAATTTGTGCTGTCGATAATTCCGAGCCGCCATTAACTTTGCGTGTCAATACATTGCGGACAAGCAGAAATGAAATTTTATCAAGTCTCAAAAGTCAAAATATAAACGCTATGCCTTCTAAATTGGCTGACGAAGGTGTTGTAATTAAAGGCAATGTTGGCGCTCTTGATGATTTGAATATACTTCAACGCGGATTGTGTCAAGTACAAGATGAAAGTTCCATGCTGGTTGCTCATGAACTTAGTCCTAAACCTGGCGAGTTTGTGATTGATTGTTGTGCAGCGCCTGGCGGTAAAGCAACTCACATTGCTGAATTAATGAAAAACAGCGGTAAAATTGTCGCCATTGACATACATGAACACAAAATTAAGCAGATTAAATCTAATGCAAAGAGACTTGGAATTAAAATTATTGAGCCGTTATTTTTCGACGCAAGGAAAATCAGCGAAGAATTTTTCAATATTGCCGATAGAGTTTTAATTGATGCGCCTTGTTCAGGACTTGGTGTCTTGAGACGTAAAGCAGATTTAAGATGGCGCAAAAGATTAGATGAATTAAAAGAACTGCCGAAGTTGCAGCTTGAAATTTTAGAGAGCGCCTCAAAAACAATTAAAGTCAATGGAACGCTGATTTATAGCACTTGTACTTTGGAAAATGCGGAAAATGAAGAAGTCGTAAATAAATTTTTGAACGATCATGAAAATTTTAAATTGGAGCATACAAAAATTTTATTGCCTCATATTGACGGAACTGATGGATTTTTTATTGCAAAGATGATTCGCAGTTTTTAAATAAAAAAATCGTCAATCAACAATCGACGATTTTAATTAATGTTATTTATTTGCAAAAGTATTACAATTACGATTCAAATTTCCGATTTACCAAACGTTTAATTTTACACTACTGATTTAACAATTTCCTGTGCTTCTTCTTGGATTTGTTTTAAGTGAGCTTCACTGACGAAACTTTCGGCATAAACTTTACACATATCCTCAGTGCCGGACGGACGAGCTGCGAACCAGCCTTTATCAGTTACAACTTTTAAGCCGCCGATTGAAGCGCCGTTGCCTGGAGCCTTTGTGAGTTTTGCAGTGATTTTGTCGCCTGCGAGTGTGTCAGCTTTAAGATTTTCCGGTGAAAGTTTACCAAGCGCAGATTTTTGCTCAGGCGTTGCCGGAGTATCTTTACGAGCGTAATAACTGACACCGTATTTATCAGTAAGTTCTTTATGGTGTTGTGAAGGATTCTTGCCGGTCTTAGCAGTGATTTCGATTGCAAGTAAGTCCATAATGATACCGTCTTTGTCAGTTGTCCAAACAGAACCGTCTTGACAAAGGAAGGAAGCACCCGCAGACTCTTCGCCACCGAATCCCATTGAACCGTCAAGAAGACCATCAACAAACCATTTGAAGCCGACAGGAACTTCACATACTTTGCGATTAATGCCTTTGCCGACATAATCAATGAGTGAGCTTGAAACTAACGTCTTGCCAATCATTGCGTCTTTGCTCCAGCCTGGACGATTCGTAAAGAGATAATTAATCGCAACTGCTAGATAATGATTAGGATTCATAAGACCTTGCGGAGTAACAATACCGTGACGATCATAGTCAGTGTCGTTACCAAAAGCAATATCGTATTCGTCCTTCATCTTGATTAAATTCGCCATTGCCCAAGGTGAAGAACAGTCCATGCGGATTTTGCCATCGTGGTCTTTAGGCATGAATTTAAATGTATAATCAATGTAAGGATTTACAACCGTGAGGTTCTTAATTCCATATTCTTCGGCGATATAATCCCAATAGAAAATGCCGGAGCCGCCAAGTGGATCAGCGCCAATCTTCAAACCGGAATTTGCGATTGCTTCCATATCAACGACTTTTGAAAGCGCTTTGACATAAGGCATAACATAATCGAAGAAGTGAACATTATCCTGTTTAATAGCCTTTTCAAATGAAATTCTCTTGATTTTGCCAATGCCTTCTTTGATGAGTTCATTTGCACGATTTTGAATGATGTCAGTAGCTTCTTTGCTGGCAGGTCCGCCGGTAGTTGGATCATATTTAATACCGCCGTCAGTCGGTGGATTGTGTGAAGGCGTGATAACTAAGCCGTCAGCTTGCTTTGCCTTATTCTTTGGGTCTTTATTGTATTCAAGAATTGTACGTGAAACAACAGGAGTTGGAACAGGATCAAAGTCATTTGACAAAATAATTTCAACACCTGCGGCTGCCAAAACTTCAACGCAGCTTCTAAGTGCAGGTTCAGAAAGTGCATGAGTATCAGCGCCAATGAAAAGCGGACCAGTTACGCCTTCTTTTGCGCGATGTTCAACGACAGCTTGAGCAATAGCTACTATATGCTCCTCATTGAAGCTGTTCTTTGCACTGCTGCCTCTGTGTCCAGAAGTACCAAATGCAACTTTGTTAGTCTTGTCGTCAGGATCCGGTTTATTAGTGTAATAATTGCTAATTAAAGCCGGAATATTAACGATTTCACGGTTGAGGTCTTTAGTCTTACCCATTAAAATAAACCCTCCAATCTTTAATGCACAGTACACGGAAAAATTTTTACCTGGAGTTAGTTTAGCAATTTATTTACTGCTTGTCAAGGAAAAGAAAGATTTTTCTGTCAATTTTGATAATATCTTTTTTTAAAATTAATGATTCTGCTTTTGTCACTGATAATCTTTTAATCTCTGACCATTCTCTCAAACCAGTTGTAATTCAAATTTATATTATTTTCAACACTATAATTATCCGCTTCAAACAAAGATGTTGTTTCTTTCATGGTCAAGTATCTTTCAAGTGAATCATAAATGCCGTACTCTCTAATGAGTTCGATCGCATGATTTGTAAATTTTTTATTACGCAAACCGTCTTTAAGCATTTCATTACCGGCATTTTGAAAATCAATTAGCGTTTTTGAGGCGCCTTTTAAAATTTGATCGACAATTAAACCCGCCTGCTCAGTTGAGAATCCGACTTTTGTTCCTGCGTCAATCAATGACTTAACCAAGACATAGGAAAGAAAAGTATTGGCAAAAATGAAACGGCGAACCTTTTCAAATTCGTCCTCGTTGCTGACCTCAATAATTTTGCTAAAACCAGCTAACATATCGTGAACAACTTTTTTTGATTTATCAGTCGCATTAGCATTAGCAATATACGCCGCAAGTCCTTGACCACTAATGATTGATGGATTTAAAGTCAAACGAATAACTTCATTGTCAGTGAAAAAATTTGAAACGAATTTTAAAGCTATACCAGGAATGATACTGATAATTAAGGTATTTTTTGAAATTCTGCCGGCGATTTTTGACAACATTTCTTTAGTGTCCTCGTATTTAAATGTTAAAATGAGAATGTCAGCCTTGTCGACTAAATCAAAATTAGTCATTGCGTTGATGTTGTACTTATGCCTTAATTCATTGCAGCGATTTTCATTTTGCGCGACAATCCAATATTCGCTAAGGTTTTCGTTTAGAGCAAGACCTGTTAAAATGGTCTCCGTAACGAAATCATCGCCTGAAATTATGCCTTTAATTAAAAAGTTTGACATTATCACACCTCCAGCTTATATTCTGTAATTTTTTAATGAATTATTATAAAAAAATTTTAACTATATTAAATCTACAGCATTAATTTGATTATGCAATTTTGATTTGTAGAGCTTAAAACGAAAAGTCTTCATTTCACGAATATATTGTAACATAATGCTTATAGTCAGAGCAAGAAAAAACAGTGGATTATATCACGGGATATAATGCGCTTTTTAATTTGAAATTCTAACTTCTTGACCTTCATGCAATTTATGAACGCCGGCAGTTACAACTAAATCATTGTTATTGAGTCCGCGAACAATTATTTTGTTATCCTCAAAATTAGTCACATCAACAGCTTTTAAAACAACTTTATTGTCAACGACAAGCCACACTTTTGGAGTTTCATCTGTTTGGTAAATTGCTGTCAATGGCAAAATTATAGCCTTGTCATTTAAGTTGTCTTTTGAATTAATTATAACATTTGCTGTAATACCAAGCTGCATTTTTAAAGGTGGATTCGGCACTGAGATTTTAACGGCAAAAGTTCTTGCGGCAGCGTCGGCAATAGGGCTAATCTCTCTGACAAAACCTTCAACATTATCCGGCAGCGCCCAAAATGTTATAATTGCCGGTTGATTAGTTTCAATCGAAGAAATTTTACTTTCAGGAATGTCAACGGCAATTTCCAATTCATCAGTCTGTACTATAGTTGCAACAGTTTGACCGGCTGCAACTATTTGACCACTTTCAACGTTAATTGCAGAAATTACGCCGTCAACTTCCGCAACTAAATTTGTATAATCAAGCGCATTTTGACTTTGTGCCGCAACAGCAATAGCATTGTCATAAGCGGCAACGGCAGCGTCATAATTTGTTTGATATTGATCAAGAACAGAAGCGGCAATGGCATTTTCTTGAAAGAGTTGTCGATAACGATTTAAATTAGTTGCTGCCAAGTCAAGTTGTGCTTTTGCTGAGGCGACTTGTGATTCTGCTTGATTAGTTTGCTGCACAACATCACGCGGATTAATAGTCATAAGCACATCACCAGCTTTGACTTGACTGCCAACCTCAACATTGCGAGACATAATTTGACCGCCGACTTGAAAAGCTAAATTCGTTTCGTAACGACCTTTGACGACACCGGAATAATTTTCTGCTGGATTGTTTTCAAAAGTATCAACTTTCTGCACTTTGACGAGCGGAATTTTATTTTTTGCAATTTTATCTTCACTGCAGCCTGTAAAAATCATTGTCACCAAAAAAATAGTCAATATTAAAAATCTGTATTTCAAAAGCATCACCACCATTGCGTTAAAAATTTAGTCTTGAATAGCAATTTGTAAGTTTATCGTGATATAATAATCAAAAATGTTTTTTAAAGGTGATTCGATGAGCAATAAAATAACTCTTGCACATGGTGCCGGCGGTCAAATGAGCCGACAACTTTTAGACGAAATAATTTTACCTGCTTTTGGCAATTCGACGTTAAATGTTTTACATGACGGTGCAATTTTAAATTTACAATCGCCAAATTTGGCATTTACTACTGACAGTTATGTTATTAGACCGCTATTTTTTAAAGGCGGCGATATAGGTAAACTGTCAATTTGCGGAACTGTTAATGATTTGGCAATGAGCGGAGCCGTACCAAAATTTTTATCTGTCGGAATGATTATTGAGGAAGGTTTTTTAATTGATGATTTGCGGCAGATAGTTCAATCAATGAAAGTCGCAGCAGACGAAGCAAATATTAAAATTGTCACCGGTGATACTAAAGTTGTATCTAAAGGACAATGCGACGGAATTTTCATAAATACCGCCGGAATCGGTCAAGTGATTGAAGGCGTCAATATTAATCCTCACAATGTCAAAGTCGGCATGAAAGTTTTAATTAGTGGCACGATTGGAGATCATGCAGCGTCAATTTTAGCAAGTCGTCATAATTTGGAATTAAATTTAAATTCTGACTGTGCGCCGCTGTCTGAAATCGTTGCAGAAGTTCTCAAAACTGCGCCGAATATTCCAACGTTGAGAGACCCAACCCGCGGCGGAGTTGCTGCCGTATTAAATGAAATTGCTGAGGCTTCAAATGTCGAAATTATCATTGATGAAGCTTCTTTGCCGATTCGTAAAGAAGTTCGAGGCGTTTGTGATATTCTTGGCTTCGACGTTTTGGAACTTGCAAACGAAGGAAAATTTATTGCTTTTGTGCCGGAAAGTGAAGTTGATGAAGTCTTAAAAATAATGAAAAGCCACCGTTATGGTTCAGATGCTGCAATTATCGGCGAGGTCACGAAAAATATTAAAGGTCGCGTTGGTCTTAGAACTTCAATCGGTTCCGTAAGAGTTGTTGATATGCCGCTTGGTGCGATTGTGCCGAGAATTTGTTGATAATTAATCAAAATCAGTGGCGATTAACATTATGCGAATGGTTTTATCCTCATCACTTTGACTGAGATTGAGACCAAAAATTATATTAACATCAGGATTTGAAAGTTTTATGATATATTCAACAATGTCATTGACTTCGCCAAGTTCCATATTTTTATAACCGACAATGTTTAAAATGATACCTTTTGCACCTTTCAAATCGCGACCGAGCAGCGGACTTGCAATGGCATTTTTGACGGCTTCAACTGCCTTGCCTTCATGGCTTTCACCAATGCCTAAAATTGCATCACTCTTGTCGCATTGTCTCAAAATGGTTTTCAAGTCAGCAAAATCAATATTAATTGTACCGGACATTAAAACTAAATCCGAAATTAATTGAATACCTTGACGCAAAATGCTATCCGATGCTTTGAAAGCGTCCTCAACTGACAGTTTTTTTGAACTATCAAGTTCTAACAGGCTGTCATTTTTGATTACAATCAGCGCATCAAAATAATCTTTCATCATTGCGATAGATTCTTGAGCAATTCGCTGACGTCGGCGACCTTCAAAAGTAAATGGCAAAGTCACCACACCGATTGAAAGCACGCCGCTTTCTTTGGCAATTTTAGCAATAACAGGTGTCGCACCGGAACCAACGCCGCCGCCTAAACCTGCTGTAATAAAAACTAAATCCGTTGCGTACATGATGTCTTGCAACGTTGAAACATTTTGAAGCGCTGCTTTTTCGGCAAGATTCGGATTGCCACCGGTGCCGAGACCTTTGGTCAAATCACCGCCGATGTTGACAATATCAGCACCTAGTCTTTGCAAATCTGAAAGCGTTCGTTGATTGGTGTTGACTGCAACGAGTTTGACGCTCTCGACTTTATCTTCAACGAGTCGCCATAAAATCGCACTACCTGCACCACCGACGCCTATTACTTTTATAACCGGATTAAAAGCTGCGTCGTTCATATCTTCCATAGTTATCATAAAATCGCTCCTTTAATTAATAAAAACATCTAAGTTTGATACCATTCAAGTGCCTTACTTTCAAATTTTGTCGTCTCCCAACAAATACTGCTGCAAATCTTCAAGCGTCCGAATCTCAACATCGTTAATTTCTAATGCAAATTTTATTAAAACACCGCCTCATTTAACAACAAAATTAAACGCAGTTTTTACAATTTCATCAGGCACATCAGAAACAACGCTGACTTTGCCAATCGAATCCATGAGTACCCAATTAATCTTTCCGTTGATTGTCTTTTTGTCTCTGAAAATTGATTTAAACATATGCTCAACGTCGCAATTTTCAGCATGTGAAACCATTCCGAGTTCATCAATCAATTTTTTGAGACGAACAACTGTCAATTCATCAATTCTATTAAGTTTTTGGCTGATATGTGCAGCGCCAATCATTCCAATAGCCACCGCTTCGCCGTGAGTGTAACGATTGTAACCGGTTGCTTCTTCAATCGCATGCGCCATTGTGTGACCAAAATTCAAAATTCGCCGTAAGCCGCCTTCTTTCTCGTCTTTGCTGACAACATCAGCTTTAATTTCGCATGAACGAGCAATTAAATGTTCAATCGTTGAAGGTTCAAGACTCAAAATTTTTCCAGTATTATTCTCGATATATGCAAATAATTCAGCGTCACTGATAACGCCATATTTGACGATCTCACCTAAACCGGAAGCAATTTCACGTTTTGAAAGAGTTTTCAACATGTCCAAGTCAATAAAAACCGCTTTTGGTTGATAGAAAGCACCGATTAAATTTTTACCTAGTATATGATTAACTGCGACTTTTCCTCCAACGCTGGAATCGACTTGCGCCAATAAGCTTGTTGGAATTTGAACGAACGGAACGCCTCGCAGATAAGTTGCTGCAACAAAGCCGGTTAAATCACCGACAACACCGCCGCCAAGTGCAAATATCGCCGATTTTCTGTCAAGACCAAATTTTATAGCCGCTGTGAAAATCTTTTCTGCTTCAGTTAAACTCTTTGAAGTTTCACCTGCCGGAATTGTAAATATTTTCACGTCAAGACCGGCACCGATTAAAATTTTAATAATTTGTTCAGAGAAAATTTTTTCAATATTGGAATCTGTCACTAGTAGCGCTTTTTTTGAAAATTTAGCACTATTGATGAACTTTTTCAACTCATTGTCTAAATTGTTTCCAATGTAAATATTATAACTGTTTTTATCAAGTGCAACTTTGACTGTACGCATAATTCAACCTGCTTTCAAATGTTTTTGTTTTTTATTCCATAAAATTTAATCATTTCCTTCATTAATTGATTGAAATTATATTGCCGTCAACTATTGCATTTTTTATTTTTAAATCGTCGTCGAAAATAATAATATCTGCTGCTTTTCCAATTTCGATTGATCCAACTTTGTCGTAAATGTTCAATTCAACTGCAGGATTTTTTGTCACAAGTTCAACGACTTCAGCAATATTCAAACCGGCGTTGACTTGAAAATTTTTAACAACTCTATTCATTGCAGCGACACTTGCCGCAATGGTTCCGTCGTTCAGTATTGCGAGTTCACCTTTTACATTGACACTTTGTCCGCCTAAATCATAAACGCCGTCACCAAGTCCGCAGGCTCTGAGCGAATCAGTAATTAAAATAATTTCATTGCGGTTCTTAACTTTGTAAGTCAATCTTTGTGCCGCCGGGTGTACATGAACGTTATCCGCAATTAACTCAACTATTACGTCACTATCCAGCGCTGCATTGACAATGCCAACTTTTCTGTGATGAAAGCCACTTTGAGCATTGAATAAATGCGTAATATGTTTGACATTGTGACTTTTAATTACATTCATTGCCTCATCATAATTCGCTGCACTGTGACCGATTGAGACAATTATATTTGCCGCATGACATTCGTCAATAAATTTAAAATCGTCGAGTTCTTCAGGTGCAATGGTAATAATTTTAATTACGTCAACAAATTCGGAAATTTCATCAAAATTCGCACGTCTGATATTTTCTTCAGCTTGAGCGCCTTTAAATTTGCTACTGATATAAGGACCTTCAACATTTGCACCAATGATTTTTGCTCCGCTATTAATTTTAATTGCATTCCTAATTCTGCTGAGTGCTTTATAAATATCATTAAGTGGCATGGTCATAGTTGTTGGCAGAAAATTTGTTACGCCAGTTGACGGCAAAAATTGACGCATTTTAAAAAGCGCTTCTTCGTTGTCGTCCATAGTATCAAAACCTGCACAGCCGTGAATATGGATATTAATAAATCCAGGTGAAACGAAATTATTTTCAGCGTCGATAACTTCATCAAAATTTTTTGCATTGATTGAATCATTCGGCACAAGCGACAAAATCTTGTCATTAAACGTAACAGCTAAATTTTCAGCCGTAAAAAAATTGCCGCTTACATTCGGAATAATGCAGCGACCATTAATTATTGCTTTCATTTTAAACCAACTTTCATTACTAAAAAATTATTCGACTTCTCGCAGCAAATCTTCAACGTAATTCGGCAAGGCAAATGCACCGCGATGTAAATGAGTATTATAATAGCGCGTTTGAATGTTAAGTGCTTTCCATGCCATAAAATCAACTTCTCTAAAAGGGTGATATTTTTTTGAAGCAAAACCAAAAAGCCAATGTCCTGAAGGATAAGTCGGAATATGCAGTTGGTAGCAGCGGCTTATTGGAAATGATGTAACAATTCTCTTGTGAGCACGCTGCATTGCGATTGCGTCTTTGGAGTAAAACGGATTTTCATGTTGATTGACCATAATTCCGTCAGAATGCAGTGCATTATAACAGTTGCCGTAAAATTCCTTAGTAAATAATCCTTCACCAGGTCCGAAAGGATCCGTTGAGTCGACAATAATTAAATCGTAAGCGTCGGCACAATGCCGAATAAATTTAAGACCGTCTTCGATGTAAATTTTGACTTTTGGATTGTCAAGACATGCTGCCGTTTGCGGAAGAAATTTTTTGCAGGCACTGATTACAACCTCATCAATCTCAACTAAGTCGATAGTTTCAATCGTATTATATTTTAAAAGTTCACGAGCCGTGCCGCCGTCACCACCACCGATTAAAAGTACTTTGCGAATTTTTGGATTAACACACATAGGCACATGACTAATCATCTCGTGATAAATAAATTCGTCTTTTTCTGTCAACATCATGCAGCCGTCAAGAATCAAAAATCTGCCAAATTCTTTTGACTCAAATATATCAATGCGTTGAAATTCACTGTGCTCGCTGAAAAGCTGCTTATCGACTTTGATTGACAGCTTAACACTCGGCGTGTGCTGTTCTGAAAACCATAATTCCATAAATGATCACCTATTCTAATAGTGTGTAATATTTTTCCGGCAAACGAGTTATTTTGCCTGTCGTCTTGTTTGTAAAGACATTTTGAGTAAATCCTGTTACTAAAACCGTATCGTCACGCAAAATTCTATATTCAAATTCCATTTTAGCCTTAGTCAGTGCTGTTGCTGTAGTTTCAATCTCAATTATTTCGTCAAAATGTGCCGGAGAGTGGAATTGTGCTTCAACTTTCGTAATTGGAAATAAAATATCATCTGCCATCATTTCATTGAGATTAATTCCAATACTTCTTAGATATTCAACACGACCAATTTCAAACCAGCGAATATAATTTGCATGATGTGCAACGCCCATAGTATCCGTATCGTAAAAATGCACTTGATGTTTAACTTTAATTGTCAAAATATATACCTCCGATGAACTTATAAATTATTGTTCTGATAAAGACTTGATGTTATCAATTAATTTTTCCTGTACAAATATAGCTGCTTCTAACAATGTCAATTCTTTTGTCGTGATAGAGGCAGTTTGCATTGAGATTGGCGAGCCTTTGAGATCATAAATTATTTCCTCCAATGATACGCGATAATCTCCAAATTTGTCCGTCTTGATTTTCTTTGCCTGCAAGTATTGAACAAGTATTTGTTGACAATTTGCAGCCTTCGCTCTTGGCAAAATTTCGGTTATAGAATTGTCAAAATCTGCCAAATCGTCGACTTCTTCAACTTCGCGAAATTCAGCTTCATCAAATACGGCTGAGGTTAATTGCAACTTCATTTGGTCTGAAATTATCGCCTTGACATATTTAAAATCTTCTTCGGTAAAGCTGTCTTTCATAATTTGCATTGGTGCTACATAAATCAATTTATCATTATTTTCATGTGTGTAAAGCTGATTATTTGAAAGTTTATAATCATAAAAATCACGGAGAGCGCAATCAAGATAAACCGCCATTTTATGTGGAAAATGCTCAACCTTACTAAAATTTGGTTTATATTTAACAACTTCGCCGAAATGTACATAACCAAGCATTTGAAGTGATTTTTTAATTGGATCGCCGCTGACAGTGATTCGCGTCAAATGAATTTTGTTATTATATTCGTTGGCAAAACCTTTATTACCTGCTGCCGGTGCGCCAAAAGTTATAACCTCAACTCTATCATTTGCAATGTTTAAATTACTCAACTTTGCCGCCATAACTATTGCAACTGCACCGCCCAAACTGTGACCGGTTATGTAAAGTCGCTCATTAGGATTAGCGTTCATTTCATTTACTAAATTCGTTCCGAAATTATTTGACAGTATCACGTCAGCATAATCTTTAAAACCTTGATGAACCAAAATTTTGTCAGCGTCTTCATCGAGAGTTTTATAATCTTCGGCTTCAATATTTATTTTTGATTCGCTGTTAATATCAGCCGGAACTTGCTTTAAACGAAAATCAACTTCCGCGTCTTTAATATCATCAGTGCCGCAAATCGACAAAACTTTCATCAAGCTGCCGTCTTCGAGGCGTTTTGTGACAATCAATGCCTTCGTATTTGCTTTTGTTGTCTCATCGTTAATTACTTCAATATTCCATTTGTAACTTTTGAGAATTTCACGAACTAAAAATCCGTTATCATCATTGTATGAAGCCATTGACGAGAGAGCGCAAACTAATCTTACTTCAGCCTCATTCATAGAAGCCGCAAAAGTCAATTTTGCCATTGAAAAAATCATCAACATTACCATAATAATAAATTTTGCCATTGATATTACCTCCAATCAAAATTATTGCGTTATGTATTAACTATTATACTTTAAAAACATCTTGACGTTTTACAAAATTTGGCTTATGCTATGTGATAATAATATGAAAGTAGAGTGATCGTAATGAGTTTTAAAAAAATCCGCAAGGCTGTAATTCCTGCAGCAGGCTATGGAACTCGATTTTTGCCTGCAACCAAAGCTACACCTAAAGAAATGCTGCCGATTGTTGACAAGCCGACAATTCAATTTATCGTTGAAGAAGCTCTCGAAAGCGGAATCGAAGAAATCCTTATAATAAGTGGTCATGCAAAGCGTGCGATTGAAGATCATTTTGACAGTGCTCCAACTTTAGAAGCTGAACTTGAAAAAAAAGGCAAAAAGGAACTATTGGAAATTGTCAGAGAGACAGCGGAAATCAGAGTACATTATATTCGCCAAAAACATATGCGCGGTTTAGGCGACGCAATTTATTGTGCCAAACCTTTTATGGGTGATGAACCTTTTGCCGTACTTTTAGGCGATGACGTTGTTTATAGTCCAGACAATCCTGCACTCAAGCAACTCATGGACGTTTACTACGCAACCGGCGCGTCAGTTCTCGGCTGTCAAGTTGTGCCTAAAGAAAAAGTTTCAGCTTATGGAATTGTTGATGGAGAATCTGTTGATATTGCCAATTTTGAAAATATTGTTCGTGTTAAAGATATGATCGAAAAACCTGCACCGTCAGAGGCTCCAAGTCAACTTGCCGTTTTAGGTCGTTATGTAATTAAGCCTGAAATTTTTGAAATTTTGGAGAATACTAAGCCTGGCAAAGGTGGCGAAATTCAACTTACAGATGCGTTAAAAGTGTTGGCAAAAAATGATACGGTTTATGCTTGTGACTTTAAAGGCAAGCGCTACGATTTAGGCGACAAGCTGGAATTTTTAAAGGCAACCATTGAATTTGCGCTGCGTCGTGATGATTTACATAACGATTTTTCAAGTTATCTTAAAGATTTAGTCAACAGCGGCAAATTGTAAGTTTATATTATATACTATACGTTGACATTCTGAAATTTATATGATAATATATTCAAGACAGTTGAAATATTTTTTACAAATACAAATTGTAACTTATGATCGAGTTGAATTAAGATAGAGTTCGCCACTTAAAAAAGCCGTTAAATTTTACGGCTGTCGGTTACCGCAAACAAATCTAAAAGGTAGTCGAAACTTTTTTCAACTATCTTTTAAAATTATTAATAGCAGGTTTGGCGAGGTTGTCAAACCGCTTTTTTTCAATGAGGTTTGATTATATGCAAAACAAACTCAAAGCAACAACGGCTCTTTTAATCAGTGCGGCAGGTGCAGCATTGACAACTCCGGCAATTACGCCATTTACTACAACAAGTACCTTTACGCTTGGACTGTTAAATCATGGTTTTCTTGCTGCAACTATTGGCGGTCTTGCTGACTGGTTTGCCGTTACTGCGCTATTTCGTAAGCCGCTTGGCTTTATAAGCTATCGGACAGAAATTCTCAAGCGCAATCGTCCTAGAATTATGGAAGCGATTGTTGACTTTGTGAGCAACGATTTACTTAGCGCCAAAAACATCATCAATAACATCAAAAGCGAAAATACTGCCAATTTGCTGATCGCTTATTTTGAACAAAATGACGGTCGTGCAAAAATTAAAACGCTTGTAAATAATCTGATGTTTGAAATTTCTACAACTGCAGATACAAAGACCATTGCAAAATCTATTGCGCCAATCATAAAATCTGAAGCTCAAAATATTGATGCAAAACAGATTGTTGATTCATTTGTTGACGTTTTGTCAAAAGATGAGCACAGTAGAAAAATTCTTTCGATATTATTTGAGGCTCTAAAAGATATTTTTAAGTCAGAGATTATTCAAGCGTCAATGCGTCTTAAAATTGCTGCACTTCGTCGAGAATATGAAGCTGATTCTGCCGGTCGTGCGCTTGTACTCAATGCCATGAATCTAACTGACGAGAAAATTTTAACGATTATCAATGAAAATATTGAAAAGCGAATCATTGGCACAATTAATACACTGCAATCTGACGGCGTTGTTGATCCGAATTCGCTGTCTACTGCGGCAAATTTGACAATGTATTTTGCAAACTTTTTGAAATCTGCAACGAGCGACGAGAATACGCAAAAATTTTTTGGAGACTTTAAAACTGTACTTGCTCATAATTTTGATTTTGCTGATTATGTTAAAAATTGGCTGGATAATTACCTTAAAGGTGAAAACTTTTTAAAAAATCAGCAAAAAATTGATAAAGCTGCTGAAAATTCAAGCCATATCATCAAACTTGAAAAGGTACACACTGCCTGGCAAGACGGCATTGATACAATAATTGATTCAAAGATTGACGGATTTATCAAAAGTCCTGTGCTGCAAGATAAATTTGACCGTTTTATTAAAAATCTTTTGGAATCGCTGATTAATGATTATCATGACGCTATACCGGATTTGATTCGTGACAAGCTAAACTCGCTTTCGGACGAAGATTTGACCACCTTTGTTGAAGGCAAAGTTTCTGATGATTTGCAAATGATTCGTATTAATGGTTCAATCTGCGGCGGTGTTGTTGGTCTGTTGCTCTATCTTGTCTCCTATGCCGTTCGAGTTGCAACCGGCAGTTAAAGTAAAAATTTTTTCAATAAGGTGGTGAAAGGATTGTCTTCAAATTGGAATACTGCCGACAAAACTTTATTATGCAGCGCTTTTGCTTTTTTGGCTGCACTCGGCTTTTATATAATGTATCCTGGCAGCGTGGTTGCTGAAGGTGTCCTATTCGTCGTTGAAGCAGCACTTGTCGGCGGTGTTGCTGACTGGTTTGCCGTTACTGCACTTTTCAAAAAGCCGCTTGGATTTCCATTTCATACCGCAATTTTACCGAATCGCAGACAAGATTTTATTGACGCTTCTGTTGATATGGTGCAAAATGAATTTTTTTCACGTCGTTCGATTTTTAAAAAGCTGAGTAATTTACACCTTTTGCCTAAATTGCTTGCATATCTTAAAAAATCAGAAATTCGTCGAGCTGCAATTACTCTTTTATTCAATGAAATTGCAGGCTTTATATCAAAACTCGATAAAGAAGCTGCCGCAAAGAAAATTGCTAACGAAATTCGCAAAACATTAAGAGATGTACCGCCAAATATTTTAATTCATGAAGCAAGCAATTATCTAAAAAAATCCGGTAAAGACAAGGTTATTTTTGAAAATCTTGTACATTCTGTTCGTGATACTGCTGCAACTGAAGAAACTCGACATAAAATCGAAAAAATCCTTGAAAATTACGCCAGTGAACATACACAAGCATCATCAACATTTTCATTGCTGATGACAGGACTTGCTCAAGCACTTGACCTCGTGAATTTTTCTGAAGCGTCGTCTATTATGCAGCGTCATTTAATTGCCTTTTTAGACGAACTTGGCAAAGATTCTCACCTTCAGCAGCAAGTATTGGAAGAATGCCGCAGAATTTTATCCGAAGTCGTTGATACTGTAGAGTTTCGTGATTTAATATACAAACTGCAGCAAGACTCAATAAACTCATTGCCGATTGATTCGATAATTCAAGATGCGTTGATTTCTGTTGATTCAAAATTGTCAAAAGCTGATACAAAAAAACTAGCTGAAAGTAAAGATTCAAAGAAACTGCCGGAATTTATATACAACTTCTTGACAGAACAATTTGACAGGCTTTTAAATCTTTTAGAAACAGATTCGGAGATTAAAGAAAGCGTTGAGAAATTTATTTTTGATTTGGTTGCACGTTCGGCACTTGCTGCGCGTCCAATTTTCGCAAATATCGCTCAAACATCGTTGATTAATCTTTCTGATGAACAATTAAATTCTTTAGTCTACAGCAAAGCGGAAACGGACTTCATTTGGATTCGACTCAACGGTTCAATCGTCGGCTCTGTCATTGGACTTTTAATTTTTATTATAATTCAAACTCTGTCTTTTTAGAATATCCGTTTTTGTCTAAATTTGAAGGATAAAAATTTTTGATATGAAAATCGAAAAAGGTCAGCATCAAGAAATATTTTTGAATACTTTGCTTGCATTGGTTGCAGCAGGCATCTTGTTTGCGTCAAATTTTTTTGTGTCGACAAGAATTATCTTATCAGTAATTGCCGTATCATTCACTGCGGCAATTTTTTTATTAAAATGTGAAAATTCGCTGACTTTTATTCCATTTTGTATAATATTTTTTATGCTTGGAATCATTCGTTATCAAGCAGTTGAAATTTTGCCTGAAAGTGATATTTCAAATTTTGCAGGTAGTCAAATTAGTATTACCGGCACGATTATAGAACAACCGCGAGTGCAACTAAAAGATAATGGAGATTATAGCGTTAGATATGTTGTCGATGTCGAATCGGTTACAAAATCTCAAAAAGAAATTTTAGTTACCGGCGGAATAGTTATAAATACAAGTTACGACGTTCTTGAAAAAGTTCCAACGGCGCTGATTGGCTATAAAATTTCTGCTTATGGAACAGTTAGAACACCGAAAAATTATAATAATCCTGGACAACTTGATATTGTAACAATGCTTAAAAGTGATGGTATCACGGCAAGATTATCAACTGGCAAACGTGGCGTTGAGGTTGAATATGTTGAAGGCAGCTTTTGGACAAAATTTTTGAGATTAATGGCGGCAATTCGTGAGCATTATAAAGAATCCATGCGGCAAGTTATGTCTAATGAAGACGCGGCGGCGATTTTTGCAATGCTCTTTGGCGGTTATGAAGGATTGAAACCGGAATTAACAGAATCATTTGTTACGACTGGAATCGTACATATATTATCAGTATCCGGCTCGCACGGCTTATATTTGCAGAATATTTAAATTGAGTCGCTGGATAAAAATATCAATAGGTTTTTTAGTAATCTTTGTTTACTTAATCTTATCAGGCTTTGTATTTCCTGTTGTTCGTTCTGCGATCATGGTTTTTTTGGTATTTTTTGCATATTCATCAGATAAATATACTAAAAATAGTCGACGTTCTTTAACAATAGTAGGTATATTTTTGTTATTATATTCGCCTTTGGCAATATTTCATATCAGCTTTCAACTATCATTTTTAGCCACAGTTGGACTCATATATTGTGCTCCATACATTAAAAATTATTTAGCAACCAAAATGAAAAGATATATATCAATGTCATTAGCAACTACAATCTCAGCATTAATTTTTACTCAGCCAATAATCGCCTGGTACTTCAATCAATTATCAATCAGCGCATTATTATCAAATTTAGTTGTTATTCCATTTATTGAGATTATAATAATTTTTGGACTCCTAGCCGGAATTATCGGATTAATTGTGCCGCTGCTTGCTAAAATCGTATTTTTGTTTGATAGTTTAATGCTTGGCATGGCGTATGAACTCAATAAAATTATTGCAAACCTGCCGGCAAGCAAAATATATTTTCCAACTATGAATTTTGCCTGGAGTATATTATATTATTTAATATTGATAGTAATTATTCAAAAGCGTAAATTTAAAAAATTAATCTTAAATTGGTGTCGTGAACATATTAAAATTATTCAAATTGCCTGTGCAGTAATTGTTTTGATTATTGCTTTTAATATCATAGTAAGTAATTTTACTAAATCGCCTGAAATGCAAGTACATTTTATTGATGTTCATCAAGGTGACTCAGCTTTGGTGATTACGCCTAATGGTCATGCAATGATGTTTGATACCGGCGGTGTCCGTAAAAATCAATACGATATTGGCGCTCGTGTTGATATTCCATATCTTTATCATTACGGAATAACCGAACTAGACTATATATTTTTGACTCACTCTCATGAAGACCATGCAGCAGGTGCCGGTTCAATTGTCAAAAAAATCGCCGTCAATCAAATTATAACGGCAACTGAACCAAAATCAGATTATGCTGCAAGTATGATAATGAGTGAGCAAGCGGCTGAATTAAAAAACCTTCGTCCAGCAGTTGAAGGCGAAATTTTCAATATTGACGGCGTTGAAGTTGAAGTAATTTTTGTGCCGAAGTTTATAAGCGATATTACCAGTAACGAAGTTTCAAACGTTTACAAGGTTACTTTTGGTGATGCCTCATTTTTATTCACAGGCGATTTGATTAAGGAAAATGAAGCCGTAATCCTGCGTGAAAATAAAAATATTAAAAGCACCGTCTTAAAGGTTGCTCATCATGGCTCCAAAACTTCCAGCTCCGAAGCATTTGTTAAAGCTGTTCAACCGCTTTATGCTGTTTTTTGCGTTGGTGCGGATAATACTTTTGGACACCCAAGACCTGAAGTTGTTGAATTAATGGAAAGCGTAGGCGCAAAAATTTATCGTACTGATATTAATGGGGCGATTGTCTTTACGACTGACGGAAATAAGTTAAAAGTTACTACCGAGAAATAATTTATCAATTTCGTTTCCGAATTTTTTTAATTTTAAAATTTTTGTTTGACGTAACTATAGAAATTGTGTATTATAATAACCGAAAACAGGATTTTTATTATCTTGTAATTTAGCTATTATTTTAATTTTATTAATGGGGGGTATTGAGTTGATTTACACAGTAACTTTCAATCCGTCGATTGATTATATCATTCGGCTGGACAAGTTCACCGCTGGCGCAATTAATCGCGTCAATTATGAGCAAGTTCTCGGCGGCGGAAAAGGCGTCAACGTCTCAATCGTGCTCGGCAATTTCGGACAACCTACAACAGCACTTGGATTTGTCGCAGGTTTCACCGGTGCAGAACTCTGCCGCCAACTCGACGGCTTCGGTGCCAAACATTCATTTGTTATGCTTCCAAAAGGCTTTTCAAGAATCAACGTTAAGGCAAAAGCTGATGTTGAGACGGAAATTAACGGTCAAGGTCCGGATATTCCTGAACAATATCGTGACGAACTTTTCAAACAAGTCGAAAGAGACTTAAAAGAAGGCGACACAATCGTAGTTGCCGGTTCAATTCCAAAGACACTTCCTTCTGACATGTATGAGCAACTTCTTGCACATGTACCTGCAGGAGTAAAAATCGTTGTCGATGCGGAAAAAGACCTATTGTTGAAATGTTTGAAGTTTAAGCCATTCTTAATTAAACCGAATAACCATGAACTTGGCGCAATGTTCGGCGTTTCAATTCCTGGTACTGACACTGAAAAAATCGCTAAATATGCAAAACGTCTCCAAGATCAAGGCGCTCAAAACGTTCTTGTATCTCTTGCCGGTGACGGTGCTTTCTTGCTTGATGCAAACGGTCAGCAACATAGTGCAAAACCGCCTAAGGGCACACTTGTCAACTCTGTTGGTGCAGGCGATTCAATGGTTGCAGGTTTCTTGACAGGTTATATTGAGAGCAACGGCGATTACGAAAAGGCTTTCAAAATGGGTATAGCAACCGGCAGCGCTTCTGCTTTCTCAGAAAATCTTGCAACTCGTCCTGAAGTTGAAGAACTCTTAAAACAAATTTAATGGCAGTGCTTCCGATTAATTTTTATTTATCATTGTCAATATACATTGACTATTGAGTTTAAAAGAAGTGAGTACAATGAAAATCACAAAATTTATTCCAAAAGGTGCTGTTTCCCTTAACATGAATCCTTCAACGAAGCAAGAAGCCATTGACATGCTCATTGACATGCTTGCAAACAGCGGCATAATCAAGGACAAAAAATCTGTTCGTAAAGATATTTTGGCACGTGAGGCAGGCGGCTCAACCGGTCTCGGAAATGGTCTTGCCACTCCGCATGCTCAAAACAACAATGTTAAAAAACCTGCGATCGCCGCAATGACCGTTCCAAACGGCGTTGAATTTGATTCGATTGACGGCAAACCTGCTCGTTTGCTTTTCCTCTTTGCAGCACCGGAAAAAGCTGACGATAAATCTTTAACTGAAATGGGTCGCTTAGCTGTATTGTTAATGGATCCTGATTTCAAAGAAGCACTTATCAAGGCTAAAACTGCTGACGAATTTTTAAAACTTATTGAGGCAAAAGAGGCTGAACGTGAGGCCTCAGAGTCAAAAACTTCAGCAACACCTGAAAGAGTTAAAATACTTGCCGTTACAGCTTGTCCAACCGGTATTTCTTCAGCACATATGGCAGCGGAAGCACTCAAACAGGCAGCTTGGAAGCGTTCTATTGCTATTCACGTTGAGACTCGCGGCGCTGAAGGTGTCTATGACGAACTCAGCGAAGAAGATATCAAAGAAGCTGACGCGATTATTGTTGCGGCAAGTGCAGCAGTACCAATGTACAGATTTAATGGCAAACGTGTTATTCAAACTGCGGTTGTAACCGGAATTAACAAGCCAGATCAACTTTTGGAACGTGTTCTGTCAGGACATGCTCCAATTCATCACCAAGAAGATGATGATACCTCTTTAAGCAAAAAAATTCTCAAAAAGATCAAAAGTATCTTTTCATAATCGTTAATATTTAATTTGTAATGGGTAGTTATAAACATCTAATGCCCATTACAAATTATTAATCAAATATTAAAAGAAAGTGAAGTGAATAAAAGTGAGAGTTACTGAATTGCTCAAAAACGCGAGCATTGATCTTGGTGCTCATGTCAAAGATAAGCAAGACGCAATTTCACATCTTGTTGATCTTATGGACAAAGGCGGCAACCTCAAAGACAAGGCTCAATATCTTAAAGATGTGCAGGCACGTGAAGCGTCCGGTACGACAGGTTTAGGCGACGGAATTGCAACGCCACATGCTAAATCTGACGGCGTTAAGGCTCCGGGTCTTGCCGCTATGACTATTCCAGAAGGTATTGACTTCCAATCAATGGACGGCAATCCTGCAAGATTGTTCTTCGCTATTGCAGCACCGTCCGGCGGCAATGATGAACACTTGATGATTCTTTCAAAACTTGCCACAATGATTATGGATCCTGATTTTAAAGAGGCCTTAATCAAAGCGACAACTAAAGAAGAATTTTTGAAACTCATTGACGATAAGGAAGACGGAAAATTCCAGACACCTGAGAGCGCTGACAGTGCTCCGGCGCCGGTTTCCGATCACATTCAGATTCTTGCAGTTACAGCTTGTCCGACAGGTATCGCTCATACCTTTATGGCGGCTGAAAGTCTTGAACAGCACGCTAAAAAACGTGGTATTTCAATTAAAGTTGAGACAAACGGTTCCGGTGGTGCTAAGAATGTCTTAACGGCAGAAGAAATTGCTAAGGCTGACGGTATCATTGTTGCGGCTGATAAAAACGTTGCAATGGCGCGTTTTGACGGCAAGAAAGTCGTTATTACAAAAGTTGCTGACGGTATCAATAAAGCTGATGAACTCATTGATAGAGCACTTGGTGGACAAGCTCCGGTTTATCATGCAACCGGCGGTGACGCAGGTGGTGAAGGTGCGGCTGATGTTTCAAATGAATCTATCGGACGCCAGGCATATAAGCATTTGATGAACGGTGTCAGTCATATGTTGCCATTCGTCGTTGGCGGTGGTATCTTAATTGCACTTGCATTTTTGATTGACGGTTTCATGGTTGATCTTAACAGTTTACCTGCTGAAGAAAGAGGCAATTTCGGTTCAATTACGCCGGTTGCTGCATTCTTCAAAAATACAGGTGGCGCAGCATTTGGATTTATGCTTCCGGTTCTTGCAGGATTTATTGCTATGTCTATTGCTGACCGTCCAGGTCTTGCTGCGGGTTTTGTCGGCGGTGCATTGTCCGGCGCTAACGGCTCAGGTTTTCTTGGTGCTCTCTTGGCCGGTTTCCTTGCAGGATTTATTGTCAACTGGCTTAAAAAAGCTACCGAAGCATTACCAGATGCACTTGCAGGTATCAGACCTATTTTGATTTATCCGCTTTTAGGTATCTTCATTATTGGTATAATTTGCACGTTGATTATTGGTCCTCCAATCGCTGCTATCAACAGTTGGATGATTGATTCGTTGAGCAATATGGATCCATCTGCTAAGGTCTTAATGGGCGCACTCGTTGGCGGCATGATGGCTATTGATATGGGTGGTCCTATTAACAAGGCTGCTTATGTAACTGGCGTTGGTCTTCTTACTCAAGGCAATTACTACGTTATCGCTGCTGTTATGGCAGGTGGTATGGTTCCACCTCTTGCGATCGCATTTGCTACTATGTTCTTCAAAAACAAATTTACTGAAAATGAAGTTAAATCCGGTCCTACTAATGTTGTTATGGGTCTTTCATTCATCACTGAAGGTGCTATTCCGTTTGCAGCGGCTGATCCTGTTCACGTTATTCCGCCTTGTGTTATCGGTTCCGCTTTAGCTGGTGCACTCGTTATGATGTTCGGCTGCACCTTAATGGCTCCTCACGGCGGTATTTTCGTCGTTCCTACAATCGGCAATCCGCTCATGTACCTCGTTGCAATTTTTGCTGGTGCTGCAGTCGGCGCCGTTGCGCTCGGAATGTTTAAGAAAGCTCCACAAAAATAACTTTTGAGCATTATTAATCAAAATAAAAAACCTCTTGAAGCAAATTTAAATCTAATGCAACAGGAGGTTTTTTTGTTAAAATTGACGTAATAACAATGCTTTAGGCCTATAAGCCATATTTTTTTGCTCTGAATATAATGTGATGAGTTTAATAAATAAAAATTTTTTTAAAAAAAGGTCTTGACAAAGGCAAAAATATATGGTATTCTTTACAAGCTGATTCGTTGAGCGGCAACACAGAAGCTACTTACTCAACATAGTG